>JAZULI010000211.1:0-13610 GCA_045603025.1 Bacilli bacterium | reverse complement strand
TATTTAAAAAAAATTGATTATAATGAATATACAATAGAATTTGTTATTGAAAATAAACAAGTGCTTTTTATGGATTTTTATTCTAGTAAATTAGATGAAAAAGTATTGGTAAAGAGAATGTAAATTTATTTGTTAAATTAGGTGAATCTGTGATATGATTTGCTTTTTTTATGATATATTATAGGTAGTAGATAATAGATAACTTATTTTAAAGAATAAAATATAATTAACTCTTAAATTAATCGTAATTTAGTAGGAGGTAGATATGGAATTAATGGAACTATATCATCAAATAAAAAATCCTCTTGATGATCCTTTGGTAATTGAAAAATTAATAAAAGCATATGCAAATAGTGGAAAAGGTTTAGGAGGATTTTATGGTCAATTAACTAAAACTGTAGATAAGGAACATAATAAAGGTCAATTTTATTTAAATGATTCTGATGAGTTTTATTCTATGATGTTTAATAAATGGAAAAATAGTATTTTAGCATTAACCAAAGAACAATTTATAAAGTTATATAGAAATGGAAGTTATGGTTTAGGTTTTGTTAAAATGAGAGAATATTTAAAATCTATTCCTGATGTAAAAACTAAAAAAGAAGTTGATGATATATTTTTTGGTAAACATAATGATAAAGAATTAGCAAATGCGTTAAATAAATATCGATGGACATCTTTTGGTGAAGGGAGTGGATGGATTCATGTTTGTTCAAGATATGTTACAGCTAAACAGGATGAATATCCAAATATTGAGCATCGATTATATTTAAATACAGAATCATTAGATACTTATAAAATGGTTAATTCATTAGTTAAAAAATGTGATAGATATCATTTACCTTATTATTTTAAATTTGATCAATATGCTAATCGTGATGATACAATTGTTATTTATTCTTCAACAGAAAATTTAATGAAATATATAGAAATATTAAAAGAAATAAAAAATGAATATCCGGATTTAGTTAAGGGATTAAAAGAACCTCCATTATTGACAGGAAAAATTGATAATTGGATAGGTTATGGTTCAGAACCTATTAGAGCAAAAGAAGAAAATTCTTTTAATAAAAAAAGATCAATACTAATTGAAAAAGTAATTGATAAAATAACTAAGAAATGGATAGTGGATCATATAAATATTTATGTATTATATAAAGGCCAAAAATTGGTGTTTTATGATTATGTTGCAATGAAATTAGTTGAAAAACTAATTGATTATTTAGAAAAAAGATTTGGTAATTATGAAGATAGTTTTAAAAAACAAGCACAAAGTAATGGGACAATATATAATCAAAATGATGTTGTTCAAAAATTAGGATATTCGTTATCTGATATAAAATCACAATCATTTAAGGAAAGTGTTTTTAAAATTATTCGTGAACCAATTTATGCTAGTCTTAAAACTATGTGCAATGGTTCAGGTATTGAAATGAACGAAATAAAAATGAATGTTAGAAATGGCAAGCAAATATATTTTGGCGGTTCTGATTTAGAGGAAGTTGTAAGAGAGTTATCTGTTAAAATATCACAAAATGATCCTAATTATATGAAAAACATTCATTCAGGAATTATTATTAATGCTAATCGATTTGGAATAGATCCTAATAAATTCTGCTTTGATATAGATAAAAGAGAAAGAATGAACGAAGTTGATTCACAAAGATTGGAAACCTTTGGTCATAAGAGATAGAATAATTAATTAGTTATTTATCACCCTTGTTATTTAAATACATAAAATAATAAGGGTGATTTTATTTATGAATAGTGAAAAAATATCGGGGATAGTTGTTGACGCTGGGCATCAAGGTGTCGGAGTTTCCCAAAAATGAAGAATAGTTATAAAACCTAGTAGATATAAAGGATTTAAGATGCTTTTTGGTAAAAGTATCTTTTTGATGATATAATATATTTATACAAGGAAGTGATTTAATGCAACTATCAGAACAATTAATTTATTGTACTACAAAAATAATTTCTATAATTGATGAGGATAAAATCGCAACAGGAACTGGCTTTTTTATGAATTTTAATGAAAATCTTGAAAAAAATACTTGTCAACCGGTGATTATAACAAACAAGCATGTTGTTAAAAATGCAAAAAAATTGATTTTTTCTGTTTGTCGGGGAGATGAAAACAATAATCCATTAGATAAAGAAAAATTTACAATAACACTTGATTCATTTAAAATAGTTAATCATCCTAATGATGATGTTGACTTATGTGCAATACCTATTGCATCTGTTGATTCATTGACTCATCAAAACAATGTTAAATTGTTTCGAGGTAAATTTGGAACGGATTTAATAATAACTGAAGATGAAATTAACAAATGTTCTGCTATGGAAGATATAATTATGATTGGTTATCCAAATGGATTGGAAGATTCTTATAATAATAAACCTATAATTCGAAAAGGTATTACATCAACACATCTAAAATTTGATTATAATGGTAAAAAAGAGTTTTTAATTGATATGGCATGTTTTCCAGGCTCAAGCGGTTCGCCTATATTCTTTTGTAATGAATCTTCGTATACAACAGGTAGTAGTGTTATAATTGGTTCAAGATGTAAATTATTAGGACTTTTGTATGCTGGCCCACAACATACTAGTACTGGAAGTATTGTCTTTGAACATATCCCAACTAATCCTAAGGCAGTAGTTTCAATTCCAAATAATTTAGGAATTGTAATTAAGGCAGAAAGAATTAAAGAACTTGAAAATTTAATGAAATCTATGAACTGATAGGATACTTTGAAAGTATCTTTTTTAGTGTAATTTAAAGATTGGAGGTAGATAAATGAATTTAAATTATGCAATATTTAGAAGTGAGCCAATTTATACATTACAAGATTTAGCACAAATTGGATCACATAACAAAAGAGAAAAACAAGCTTATAAATCTAACCCAGATATTAAGTTAGAATTAAAAGATAATAATATTGAATTAGTGCCTTTAGCAGATAAATATGTTAAAGGCTTTTATAATATAACAAAAGAGTATAGAAAAGAACACGATGAAAGAATGAAAACTGAAAGAGAAGATAGAAAAAAGACTTTTAATCAAATGTTAAATAAATCAAAAAATGTAGTTGCTGATGAACTATTATTTACTGCTACTCATACTTTTTTTAAGAATATGGAAGAAAGTGATATAAAAGAGTGGGCTAATACTTGTATGCAATTTGTTTATAAAGATTTAGGTTATACAAAAGAACAAGTATTACACGCAACTATTCACATGGATGAAGAAACTCCACATTTGCATTGTGTAGTAGTTCCATTAATTAAAAAGTATGATAAAAGAACTAATTCTGAAAGATATACCATATCTAAAAAACAATATATAAAAGATAAAATACATTTGTCTGAATTACAAGATAAATATCATTTAAGATTAACTGAAAAAGGATATGATTTAGAACGAGGTATTAAAGGTAGTAATGCAAAACATCAAAAGACAAAAGAATTAAAAAAGACAACGAGATATTATGAAAATAAAGTTAAAGTTATAAATACAAGAATAGATAATGCTATGAATGAATTTGAAGAAAAAATGAAAACAACAAAAAATATACCTTTTAATAAAACACACGTATTAGTAGAAAAAGATACATTTGAAAGTATGAATAAGGTTATTAAAGAAAGCAAAAGAGCAATAGAATTTCAACCTAAATTACAGCAATTATTTAATGAAGTAGATATATATACTAGAAGTCATCAAACTCTAGAAAAAGAAAACAAAAGTTTAAAATCTAGAGTAATAAAACTAACTAAAGAAAATGATATTATAAAAGCAAGATTAAATGCTATTTTAGAGACAATTAAAGCGTTTTTTAGAAAGTTATTACAAATTGGTAATGAGATTATAAAAAATGTAACAACAAGCGAAATAAAAGATTATTATGATGTTAAAGAATTTGATTCAAATGATATTTATGATGTATCAAAAGGAACTACTAGAGAAGATGAATTATTTGATTATGCAAATATACCTAATTATTATAAAACTAGAAAAAATAATTATGAAAAAGAAAAAGATAATGATGATTATGGTTTATCATTATAAAATTAAAAAAGATAGAAGTAATTCTATCTTTTTAAAGGTTTTTATCTTTTTCTAAGTATTTTTGTTTTGGGTTTATCGACATTTTGCAATGTTTTTTGACTAAAATGTGTTTCATTGTTATGGTTTTTATTTAAAATAAATACATCTTGTGATTCTGGCATACCCTTACAACGTGTATCGTGATATGGATATTCTTTTGCGAAATAACCTATTTCTTTACCATCATTATCAACAAATACACAATATGACTCAGGCATACCTTTGCAACGTGTATCATGATATGGATATTTTTGTTTAAAATGTCCTACTTCTTTACCATCTTTATTAACAAACACATAATATGGTTCAGGGACCCCTTTACAATATGTATCATGATATGGATATTTTTTTTCAAAATGACCTATTTCATCTCCATTAGTATCAACAATAGCATAATATGGTTCAGGCATACCCTTACAACGTGTATCGTGATACGAATACTTTTTTTCGATACGCAGTTTCATATTAAACTTCCCCCTTTTGTTTAAATTGGTTATTATGATATCATATGTTGCTTTTCTTGTCAAACTGACACAAAAAGGCAAAAATAAAAAAATTATCAAGTTTTGTAAAAATTAGTTAAGATTAATTTAAAAAAATATATATAATTTACCGTGCAAAAAGAAATTCCAAAACTAATGGCTCGGTATTTTTAGACTAAAATGCCATTTTAGTAACACACTACGATATTGGCAAAGCCAATAACGAATGTGTGCCAAGGGAATTCCCTTTGGAAACCCTAGAAGCAACATATTACAAACTAACGTAAGTAATAATGTTGCCTTTTTTATTTCAACTTACGTTTCATAAAAAAGAAAAGATATCTTTTATATTAAAAATAATACTACATGCTGTTTACAAGTAGTATTATTTTTTCTTTTGTTTAACAAAAGTAAGGATAATTAATTTATTATCGCCACTTACAAAAACACTTTCGTATTTTCATAACGTGCCACATAAATTAATCTTCTTTATCTATAAATGTTCCTTTAGAAAAATTTACTTTTATATTAGATTGAATAGTAGGTTTTCTATATAGTGCAGGATCATATTTAGGATATTTTGATTTATCAAATTTTTCTAAATTTGGTCGCATTATTCTAGTCATTTCTTTTAATGTATCTTTAATTTCATCGATAGTAATTTCTTTTCTATAAATATCAGGGTTCTCAATTCTATCAATTAAATCAGTACATATATTTTTACATTCTAAAGCATTTTTTCTTCTTTCATCAATATCTTCAAGAACATCAAAATAAAATTTTACATAACTATCAAGTTCATCTTGAAAATCTTTTGTAGAACGTTTTTCAGTTGCTTGAACACCCCAATTAATATCTATATCATTATAACCTGCTAATTCCATTAATTTAACTAAACTTAAATTAAGTGTTTCAGCAATACCTTTTAAAAATAATACATTAGGTTTTTGTCTTTTACCAGCTTCAATACGAGAAACTTCAGCACAATCCATCTTTGATAATTTTGCTAATTGTCTTTGTGAAATTCCTGCTTTTTCTCTTGCTTCATATATATATTTACCAAGTTCAGTAGTGTTTTTTTTCATAATTTAAAAACTCCTTTTCTTCGTTTCTAAATTGATTATAGCATATATTGTTGTAAAAATCAACAAAAATGTAATTATGATGTTGACAATTACATCAAATGATGATATATTATTTGCAGAAGTGATGTAAAAATCATCAAAAGAAAGGAGGAATATTTAATTATTAGACATCTAGAGATACCCAATAAGATTCTAAAGGACAAGAGAATTAAACCAGAGGGAAAACTGATATATTCATATATCTATACCAAAGGATTTGATAGAATCCTTACAGACATAAATGTTGGGGAATTACAACAGGTTGTAAGAATAACTAATAAAGGATTAGAAAAAAATCTAGAAAAATTACAAACTTACAACTATCTACTTTATCGAGAGTATGATAAAGGAATGTACACAATAAACTTGCTAGGATAGTGGGAACACGCCTAGCAAGTCAGGTACAGTAAGGTGAGAGACTTATGTTAGTACCTTTTCTATAATAGATATAGAATAAAACTTTAGTGATAGGAATTAATCCAAAAGTCCCATTATTATCATTATTACTACAGGAGTTTTTTTGACTCTAAATTGTGATTTTATCGCAGTTCCTAGAATAGTATTAAGTGATGAAAACCTAACAAGTACAGATAAATTACTTATGGGTTTAATCACATCACTTACCTTAAAATATGATTATTGTTTTGCAAGTAATAAATATTTAGCAGATACATTAAATACATCAAAAAGAACAATTAATTATTCATTGTCAAAATTAAAAGAAAAAGATTTTATTAAAATCAAAATTGATAATAATACTAGAAAAATATATCTTAATAAAGAAAAGGTTATGAAAAACATTTCAAAAGAAAGTGAAAATAATTGCAACACTAATATTGAAAGTAATTGCAACTATAATAAAAAGAATAATTTTAAAGAAAGAATATTATACCTTACTGGATGGAACATCCTGAAGTTTGTAAAGAGAGTAAAGCTAGTCCAGAAGAAATAAAAGAAATGGAAGAATTATTAAAAGAATTTAGAACAAAGAAAGAGAGTTGATTAAATGGTTAGATTAGAAGGGTATTATTTATAATTAAAAGAATAAAGGGGGATAGATAAATGGAGGTAAAATATAATGTAAAATATAGATTTAAAACAAAAGAACAAAAGACAAATGAACAATTAAAAGATTTATTTAATAAAAAATGGTTAAATATTATTATGTTATTAGAAAGTCAAGAGTATTTACGTTTAAATAAATCTTAAAATGAGATATAATATATTTGTATTTACAGGTTATTATAGCTGTTCTCATAATGAAACGGAGGAATAGCTATGATAGAAAAGGTAGGTGTATATTGTAGATTATCTAATGAAGATAGAGATAAAGTAAATAAAAATGATGATAGTGATAGTATAGTAAATCAAAGAAGTATGTGTGTTAAATATGCTGTTAGTAGAAATTGGGATGTAGTAGATATTTATGTTGATGATGACTTCTCTGGTGCAGGAACTTATAGACCTGAATTTGAAAGATTACTTAAAGATTGTGAAAGTGGAAAAATTAATGTAGTTGTATGTAAAACTCAAAGTAGATTTTCAAGAGATTTAGAAGTAATTGAAAGATATATTCATTGTAAGTTTATTGAATGGGGAGTTAGATTTATTGGTATTGTTGATAATGCTGATACTGATAATGATGACAATAAGAAATCAAGACAAATAAATGGACTTATGAATGAGTGGTATCTAGCGGATCTTTCACAAAACATAAAAAAGTCATTAAAGAACAAGCGTGAAGATGGTTTGTTTATGGGAAGTTTTGCACCTTATGGATATGTAAGAAGTAAGGAAGATAAACATAAATTAGTTATTGACCCAGTTGCAGCTGAAGTAGTAAGAAAAATATTTGAATTATATGCTAGTGGATTAGGTTATTACAAAATATGCGAATATCTAAATAACAATAATATTCCACCACGTTCAGTATATAAAAAACAACAAGGTAGCAAATTTGTTTGTGGAAGTTGTGATTATAATAATGTGAAATGGAATGTTGATACAGTAGCACAAATATTAAAAAATGAAGTTTATATTGGTAATCTAGTTCAAGGCAAGAAAACATCAATGGGTTATAAAGTTCACAAATTTAAAAAAGTACCTGAAAAAGATTGGTGTAGAACAGAAAATGCACACGAGCCAATTATAGATATAGATACTTGGAATAAAGTACAAAAAAAACTAGGAACACACGAATCTCCAACTAAAACAGGCGAGATACATTATTTTAGTAGAAAAGTTTATTGTGAATGTTGTGGAAAAGTATTTATGAGAAATGTTTATAATGTTAAAACTGAAAAGACAGGTAGACGAGCATACTTACAATGTAAAGGTGCTAAAAGATATCATGAATGTGATAACAATAAAGCAATAAGATTAGATGAATTAGAAGAAATAATATTAAATGCTATAAATGATTTATTAACTAATTACTATGATAAGAATAATTTACAAGAACAATATAACATTAGAATAAAACAAGATACAACAAATAAACAAAAAGTTCAAACACTAGAGAAAGAAAAAAGTATTCTTGAAAAGAAGATAAACGACAACAAAAGTTATTTTAGAGAATTATATGAAGATAAAGCAAAAGGAAACATTACTGAAGATATGTTTAGAATGATGACTAATGATTATTCAAAAGAGATAGAAGAATATACAAATAGAATAAATATAATTAATGCTGAAATAACTGAACTTGAGAAACAAAAAGAGGATAGAAAACAAGCTGATGAAATACTAAAAAAATATAAAAAGATTAATAAACTTAATAAGATAATAATTGATGAGTTTATTGATAAGATTTATATAGGAACTTATGATAAAGAAACAAAAACAAGAGATATTGAAATAGAATGGAATTTTGAATTTTAGTAATAAATAGATAATTTTGGGACTTTCCAATTCCTTCACACGGTGGAAGTGATCCTGGTGCAGTTAGTGGTGGTTTAGAAGAAAAGGATTTTAATTTACAAGCGGCTTTATATATGTATGATCGATTTAGAGAATTAGGAATACCAGTTATTCTAACAAGAGATGATGATTCAACGTTATCAAGACAAGAACGAATTAATACAATGAGAAGTCTTGGAACAGGTGCAGATGTGTTAGTACTTTCTAATCACATAAATGCAGGAGGTGGTGAAGGTGCAGAGGTAGTTTATCCACTTCGTACAAGTTCAACACTTCCTAAAATGATTCTTGATGAAATAGGAGCTAAAGGTCAAATAAAAAGAAAAATATATCAACGTGTATTACCTGAAAATCCTTCAAAAGATTATTATTATATTATGCGGGAGACTCCAAATACAACAGCATTACTTATTGAATATGGTTTTATTGATAATGCTAATGATCGAAGAAAACTACAAAACAATTTATTAGATTATGTAGAAGGTGTTGTAAAAGCAGTGGCAGAATATGCTGAAATACCTTATGTAGCACCTGGTCAAACGATTGAAGGTGATGTATATACTGTTAAAAGAGGGGATACTTTATATAGTATTGCTCAAAAATTTAATACAACTGTATCAGATATAAAATCTTTAAATAATTTGATTAGTAATAATCTATCTATTGGTCAACAACTAAAAATTCCAACTACTGAAGTAGAAGAAGAGTTTATTAATTATACAGTTAAATTAGGTGATACTTTATATACCATTGCTCAAAATTATGGTTTATCAGTTAATGACATTATTGAATATAATAACTTAGGAACAACCGTTTTAACACCTAATCAAGTTCTAAAACTACCAACTAATGTTGAATTAAATGAAAACATTTATATAGTAAAACCAGGTGATACTTTATATAGTATTGCGCAAAATTTTAATACTACAGTAAATGAAATAATAACTTTGAATAATCTTTCTAATAATACTTTAACAATCGGGCAACAATTACAGATTCCTACAACAATTGTTGAAGAAACAGATTATGTTGTTTATGAAGTAAAACCTAATGATACTTTGTATTCGATCGCTAGAGTTTATGATACAAATGTTAGTGCTATAAAAGCCTACAATAATTTAACAAGTGATATCTTATCAATTGGTCAGATTTTACAAATTCCTATTTCAGAAGTAACAACAGAATATCAAAATTATCAAGTAACAAATGGTGATACCTTGTATTCAATCGCTAATCGTTTTAATACAACGGTGGGTGCATTAAGAGATTATAATAATTTAGCAAGTAATAATTTACAAATAGGACAAATTATTAAAATACCATCTTAAATATATATATTAAGTATAGGCATGTATTAACATGTCTATTTTTGCTATAAAGATGTTTGACAAAAATATTATACAATGATATATTTCAGTTGAAATGACAAATAATGATAATGTAAAAAATTAACTATGAAATGATTTATATTAATAAAAAAGGAGGTACTAGATGAATCAAGATAAAATGCATTTAATTAATAAAATATTTAATAATGAAACAATAAGAACAGTATGGGATAAAGAAGAAGAAAAATACTATATAAGTGTTGTTGATATAGTTAGTATAATTAGTGATAGTAAAGATGGTAGAAAGTATTGGAACAAGTTAAAACAACGGTTAAATGAAAAGGGAAATGAAACGGTGACAAATTGTCACCAGTTGAAATTGAAGGCACAAGATGGAAAATATTGAATGACAGATGTTGTTGATATTGAGGGGATGTTTAGAATAATTGAATCAATACCTAGTAAAAATGCTGAACTTATAAAAGGGTGGTTAGCCCATTTAGGTAGTGAAAGAATTAATGAGACTTTTGATCCATCAATTTCTTTACAAAGATCTATTGATTTATATCGTGCTAAAGGTATTGCAAAATTTGCAAGAGAAGGTATTGAAAAAGAACTTGTTGAATCAGTAGTAACACAAAATAATAAACTAAACTATGAATATTGAATGTGATGGAAAAGTATATAATCCATTAGGTGGAGGATCTTATGTTTTTGAAAAGGATATTGCAAATTTTTTGCTTCAAAAATTTACAAAAGATAATATCGTGATAAGTATCGGTGCCCAACCTAATAGTTCTCCACATTTCGGGACGTTGATTGTTTTTTCCACATCGTTTTCATTAGCAAAAAAAATGAAAGAAATTAATACTAATTTAAATGTCAAAGTATTATTCGAAGCTATTGATACAGCACCTAGTGAAACAATTGAAATAAATGGAGTTAAATATCAAAGAAGTTTGAAAAATACGGGGAAAATTAATAATAATTTTAATGATTATATGGAAATATTAGAATACTTTAAAACTATAGATAATGTTGATTATTTAATTAGATTTCAGAGTGAATTTAATAAACAACCATATATATATCCAATAGTGAAGAAATTAATTGAAAAACAAGATGATATTTCTAAAATTCTTGATCCTAAACACAAAAATTTAAGAGTTAGAGTTGCTTATCCTTTTTGTGGACTTGCTGATAAAAATAGTTCAACTACTAAATTTAATGGTGAAAATATATATTCTTGTTGTCCAGAGCATGGAGAATATATTACTAATATTAAAAATCAAAGTGATAAATTAGAATATAATACCCCTGTAAGAAATTTAGTTAGAGCTATTGCTTATGGTATGCATAACAATGCTGAAAATCAAAATTATCAAATTATGAGAATTACAGGTAGTGACTATGCAGGATTTTATCAAGAAGAATTATTATATAAGCCAGCTGCATTATTAGGTTTTCCAGTTAATGAATTACCTTCAATTTTATATACTCCATTAGTGTTAGATTGGTCAGGTGCCAAATTATCAAAATCTCTTTATGTTAAAGAAGGTGCTTATAGTGACTTGCCATCGTATCTTATCAATTATGAATATTTAAAAAATTCAAAGGGTATTGAAGCGTTAGATGTTATTCATAATATAACTGATAAATGGATAGAAAAACCATATTTATTATTTAGAAATTATTCAATATATTATTTTAAAAAGGAGTTTGAGGAGTATGAAAAAAGCAATTTACCTGAGTATAAAACCAAAGTTTACAAAAAAGATTGAAACTGGTGAGAAAGACCATGAATTTAGAAAATATATTCCAAAAGAAGTGATAGATACTTTATTTGTATATGAGACAGTTCCAACTTGTCAATTAAAATATATAATAGAACTTGGAAAGATAGTAGAATATCCTGATAAAATAAATGAATTAGGATATGGTAATGCAGATTTTAATGCAGGATTAAAGCAATCAAAATTTGCTTATGAAATAAAGCATGTTGATTTGTTAGAAAAACCAATATGTTTAAAAGAACTTAAAGATGTTTATGGATTTACGCCACCACAAAGTTATGCTTATGATGATAGATATGAAAAATTAACTAATGATATAAAATTGGCTAAAGTTAAGAGGTTAATATAATATGGAATATAGTTTTGATATAAATAATAGAGCATTTAATGCAATAAAAGAAAGAAAAAAAAGAGTGGAGATAAGGGCAACAAAGGTTGGAAAAAATCATTTTGATTATTCAAACTTAAAAGAAAATGATATTATTAATTTCACATCATTTGAGGGAGAAATATTAAAGTGTATAATTGGAGATATTAATTGGTATAATTCTATTGAAGAATTATTGATAATGGAAGGTACTAGATATACCTTATCATCTACTAATGACTTTAATGAAGGGATAAAATCAATAAACAGTTTAAATGGATATGAAGAAGCAATAAAATCAAATGGGGTATATGCTATACATATAACACCAATAAAATAATTTAACTACACAATGACCATCACCAGGTGGGGAAGGAGCTGAAGTAGTTTATCCGCTTCGTACAAGTTCAACCCTTCCAAAAATGATTCTTGATGAAATAGGAGCTAAAGGTCAAATAAAAAGAAAAATATATCAACGTGTATTACCTGAAAATCCTTCAAAAGATTATTATTATATTATGCGAGAAACTCCTAATACAACAGCATTGCTTATTGAATATGGTTTTATTGATAATGCTAATGATCGAAGAAAACTACAAAACAATTTATTAGATTATGTTGAAGGTGTTGTAAAGGCAGTGACAGAATATGCTGAAATATCTTATGTAGCGCCTGGTCAAACTATTGAAGGTGATGTATATACAGTTAAATTAGGGTGATACTTTGTATTCGATCGCTAGAGTTTATGATACAAGTGTTAATGCTATAAAGGCCTACAATAATTTAACAAGTGATATCTTATCAATTGGTCAGATTTTACAAATTCCTATTTCAGAAGTAACAACAGAATATCAAAATTATCAAGTAACAAGTGGTGATACTTTGTATTCAATTGCTAATCGTTTTAATACGACAGTAGATGCATTAAGAGATTATAATAATTTATTAAGTAATAATTTGTAAATAGGACAAATTATTAAAATACCATCTTCTAATAAGTACAGTAAAACTGCGCTTTTTTTGTTTATATTGCAAATTATTGTAAAAATCGACAAAATCATTTTATAAACTATAACTGGTGATGATATGAAGATCTATATCGATTTATTGTTCCTTCTTAATATAGGTCTTGATTTTATCCTTTTATTGAGTATAAGTGTTATTTTAAAAAGAAATATAACCATAAAAAGATTAATTTCAGGAAGTTTGTTTGGTGGTTTAACGATTATTTTATTATTTCTAAAAGTTAATTCTTTAATTTTAACGATGTTAAAAATTATTTTAGGATTTTTAATGATAATAATTACATTTGGTTATAAAAACTTAAAATATACATTAAATAATTTTTATTATTTAATTGTAAATAGCATTATTGTAGGAGGTGGATTATATTTAATAAAAGATTATGGATATTATAATTATATAGTATTAATATTAGGTTTTATTATTTTAATGGTAATTTATTTAAAACAATTTAGAAATTTTA
>JAZULI010000210.1:0-17229 GCA_045603025.1 Bacilli bacterium | reverse complement strand
TTTGATATAAAATATATTTATTATAAGTTAAATTATTTAAACTAAGAATTTCCGTAAACATAATTGGTAATCCCATTGAACATAATAATTCAACTAAATTTACTAAACAAGCGACAATAATAATTCCAATTATGGATATTATAAATGATTTATTACTAACAACATTTTTAATTTTATTAATGAAGAAGTTTCTTTTTTCTTTCTTTATAACAGTACATCCATCACTTTTCCTCGTTTTAAAGTAATTATACAGATTATATCCTCCAAAAATAATCGCGAATATTGCAATTAAATTTCTTAAAAGACTAATTTGATTCATATAATCAGTTATTTCAATCCAAGCCATCATAAATAAAAAATAAATAAAACCACTTGTAAGAATAAAAGTTAATCCTAAAATCCACATTTTCTTTTTATCTTTGACATTTAATAACATGGTAATTAAAAATAATAAAACCCACATAGCACAAGGATTAAATCCATCAGTAAAACCAATAATAATAGCAATTATTGGAAGAGATAAATTCTTTAAATTAACTTTTCCAATAAGGGGAATATCAATTTTATATTCATCATCTTTTTTGATAATAGGTTTTCCATTTTCATCAACTAAGCCTAATAAAATACCTACTTGATCTTTATATTCATTTTGTTTATAAAAATCAATGGTTTTTAAATATTCATCTTCTAAATTATCCCCATATCCGATAAAATAATTATTGCCAATAATTACTAAAGGAAAGGCTATTTTATCAATATTTAGTATTTCTTTAGTTTGATTTAAAATATTTCGGTTATAAGCATTAATTTCTTTAGTGCATTCATATTTATAATAGTTAACATTATCTAATTCATTAAGTAATTCTAAAATCTTTTGATCAGCTTTATGACAATGTGGACATGTTTCACTATAAAATAAATAAATATTTACCATTTCATTAGCATTAACTTTAAAAGGAATAATTATAAAAGAGAAAAAAAGTGTGAATAATAATAATACTTTTTTCATGAATTATCTCCATCTAAAATAGTTAATATTTCTTCAATAGTTGGTTCACCAATTAATCGTTTTATTTCATTATTTTTATCATCTAAAAAGATGAAAACGGGTAATTTATCACCAATATCATATTTTTCTTTTAACATATCTTCATGAATATCAAAATCATAATATTCACTATCAAAATTTCGTAATTTTTCAATTTCTTCAAAGCGTTTTCGCATAATAATGCATCCACTACACCAAGAAGCACCTATTTTAATTATTTTCATAAATCAACTCCAATAATATCTTAACATATTGTTTGAATTATTGAAAGTTATATGTTAAAATATAGATTTTGTTAGGAGTGATTTTCTTGAAAGATGCTAGTGAAGTGATAAAAATATCATTATTTGAAGGAAGAAAATTAGAAGAAAAAGAGATTTTATTAATTATAAAATCAATTTTAGAAAAGTATGGTATTTTAAATAAAATTAATGATATTGAATTTGATTATAATGATAAATATAGTGAAATAGCGGGTTTTGAACGCTTTGACAATTTGCTTTATTATAATATGAATGTTATGAATATATCAATTACAAGACATTATTTAGAATCAAAGTCTATTTTTAATTTTGATGAATTTTACGTTTTAGAACAATTAATCACTATTTTACATGAATTAAGACATGCAATCCAATTTAATTGCGATTATCATAATAAAGAATTGATTAAAAAAATAATTATGGATTCGGATATTAATAAATATTCAAAAGAAATTTATGATGTAAATTATTCATTGTTTCCAATTGAAAAAGATGCTTCTGTTTTTGCTATCGATAAAATGATTGATCTTTTGAAAAAATGTGATTATTTTAAAGAATCAGTTATTAAAAGAATGTATGATTCTTACTTTAAAACGTTAATAGCAGGTTATGATGTTAAAGTTTTAGAAGAGGGACGTCTTAAAGATTTTTATTTAAAAGTCGTTGGTGATCATTCTAAATATTTAGAATATCTAAAAGATAGTGATAGTATTAATTTACATGACAAATTAGCTTACAATTTTCCGATACCAAAAGAAGATATTAAGCGTGTTATTTTAATTCCATCAATGATTAATGCTGATTTTGATCCAAGAAAAATATTAAAAAAATAAAATCCTAAGATTTAATTTAATTTAATTCTTAGGATTTTTTATATCAAGAATAATTGGTAAAATTATTGGATGACGACCAGTTAATTCATTAATATATGATGACATTTGTAGAGCTAAATGTGATTTTATATCATTAAAATTAGTGTTTTCTTTTAATTTTTCAATAATTAATAAACTTGCTTTAACTTCAATCATCTTAATTAATTCTTCACTTTTATTTACTTGGATAAAACCTCTCGTAGAAATTGATGGTTTTATTAGTAATTTTTTGTTTTTCATATCAATATTAGCAATAATCACTAAGATACCATCAGCGGCCATAATTTTACGATCTCTTATTACTTGGGTTTGGACTTCACCAACACGATTTCCATCAATATAGACATCATCTTGTTTAATGCTAGGACCTTTGGTAATTTTTCCTCTATCTAAAATTAAGGAATCACCATTTGCTAATAAGAAGGTATTTTTTTTATCTACGCCACACATAATGGCAACATCAGCATGATTTTTTAACATCCGATAATCTCCATGGAATGGAAGCATATATTTAGGCATTAATAAGCGAATCATTAGTTTTAATTCTTCAATATTGGCATGTCCTGATGTATGAATATCTGATGTATCAGAATTTGTATAAACTTTAACACCTTTTAAATATAATTTGTTGATGGTTCTGCCAATACTCATTGCATTACCAGGGATTGGACTTGATGAAAATACTACAACATCATCAGGTCTTAGTTTAATAAAACGATGTTCTCCATCAGCGATTCTTGATAGGGCAGCAAGAGGTTCACCTTGACTACCGGTACATAATAAACATACTTCTTTTGGATTTAATTGATTTGCTTCTTCGGCTGTTATAAATAGTTCTTTATGATTAATGTATCCACCTTTAATAGATATTTCAATATTATTTTCCATACTTCGTCCGAAGATACAAATTTTTCTTTTATGATTATAACAAGTTTCTACAATATGTTTTAATCGATATATATTAGAAGCAAAGGTTGCAATTATAATCCTTTCATTGGTATGTTTTTCAAAAATTTCATTTAATGCTTCATCAACTTTAGATTCGGAGATACTAATACCTTCATTTAAAGCATTAGTTGAATCACTAACTAAAAGACTAACACCATCTTTACCAATTTTAGCCATTTTATGAAGATCGGCCATAGGTCCAATAGGGGTAAAGTCAAATTTAAAGTCTCCAGTTGTCACAACCGTACCATTTCTAGTTTTAATTCTTATTCCGTGAGAATCTGGAATAGAATGGGTTGTTCTTATAAAGTCAACAATGAAATGTTTAAATCTAATAACATCATCGCTTTGATAAGCAATAACATTATCATAACGCATATTTTTATCAGCAAGTTTCATTTTAATTAACTCACTAGCTTGATTAGGGGCATATATATAAGGTATATTAACACTTTGTAGTAAAAAAGGAATTCCCCCAATATGATCTTCATGTCCATGGGTTATAAAAAGAGCTTTTATTTTACTTTCATTTTCTTTTAAATATGTATAATCAGGTACAATATAATCAATTCCAAGTAATGACATATCAGCAAAACTAATACCAGCATCAATAATAATTATTTCATTATCGTGTTCTAATAAATACATATTTTTACCAATTTCACCTAAACCGCCTAAAATTAAAAACTTTGTTGTTTTTCTTTCTTCTTTCATTTTACTCCTTTCTTTAATTTATAAAGAACTATTAACTTTAAAATCATATCATTTTTTTATGATTTTGTCTAGAAATTGGAATATTTTTTAAAATATTCCGCCAAAAATTTAATTTTATTGTATAATATCTTATATCGGAGGTGATATAATGAATCAAGAATTAGTTAATGAATTAAGACAAAAAGCTGATATTGTTGAAGTTATATCATCTTATATCCCTCTTACTAAAAAAGGACGTAATTATTTTGGGTTATGTCCCTTTCATGATGATACTAATCCAAGTATGAGTATTTCAGCAGAAAAACAAATTTATAAATGTTTTGTATGTGGGGCTAGTGGTAATGTTTTTAACTTTGTGATGGATTATGAACATTTATCTTTTCCAGAAACTCTTAGTATGCTTGCTAAAAAATATAATATGGAAGGTGAATTTAATTTAAAAAAAGAAACATCTAAATATGAACCATATTATGAAATTATGAATATTGCTTCTAAGTTTTATCAAAATAATTTAAATAGTAAAGAAGGATTAAAAGCAAGAGAATATTTAAAAAATAGAAATTTAGATAATGAAACAATTAAAGAATTTGAAATAGGATTATCTCTTCCTAGTAGAGATACTTTAACTAATCTTTTATTAAGTAAAGGAAATACTTTAGAACAATTAAATTTAATTGATTTATCTAATACTAATCATGATTCATATATTAATAGAATTATTTTTCCACTTTATGATTTAAAGGGACGAATTAATGGCTTTTCTGGACGTATTTATAATGGTGAAGATTTAAATAAATATCAAAATACTAAAGAGACCCCAATATTTAAAAAAAGAGAAAATTTATTTAATTATCATCGAGTAAAAGAAGAAGTAAGAAAAAGTAAATCAGTGATTGTCATGGAAGGTTTTATGGCGGTAATTAGAGCGCATACGGTGGGTATAAAAAATTGTATTGCCACAATGGGTACGGCTTTATCAAATGAACAACTTTCTTTAATAAAAAAACTAAGTAATGAAGTAATTCTTTGTTATGATGGTGATGATGCTGGGAAGAAAGCAACTTTGTTAAATGGGGAACAATTTTTAAAAAATGGGGTTAATCCTAAAGTAATAAGTCTTCCAGAAAAATTAGATCCTGATGATTATATAATAAAATATGGTAAAGATAAATTTGTTGATTTAATCGAAAATGCTATAAGTTTTATAGATTATAAAATTAAAAATTTAAAAAATAATTATAATTTAAGTAGTGTATCAGATAAAACTAATTATGTTAATCAAGTATTATTAGAATTAAGTAAAGAAAAGGATATTATAAAAAGAGAAATTGTTCTTAAAAATCTTGCAAAAGATACAGATATATGGTACAATACGCTAGAAAAAAGGTTGTTAGAACTTGATACTAAAAAAAATATTGAAGTTAAAGATGTTTTGGTTTCTAATCCTAAAAAAAGAAAAAACAAGTATGAAAAAGCAATGGAATCAATCATTTATTATATGTTAAATAGTATTGAAGCAATAACAATTGTAGATAACAGTAATATCTTTATTCCTGATAGTAATATTAGTCTCTTAATTAATGAAATTATTTATTATTATGATAAATATGGAAGTATTAATGAAGCGGATTTTTATACTTATTTAGAGGATAATAAAGAATTACAAAATATCTATAAAGATATATTACAAGGGGAATATCCCAGTGAAATTACTGTTTCGTTAATTAAGGAAAATCTAGAAGTTATTATGAATTATAATGTAGCTCTTGAAATCAAAAGATTAGAGAAATTAATTAAAGAAGAAAATTCGTTAGATGAACAAATTAAGTTAATGGAACAAATAAGGACACTTAAGATGAAAGAGGGTAAATCATGTTAAATGAAGTTAAAACGCTAGAAGAAAGAAAAGAATCATTAGTTTTATTAGGAAAACAAAAAGGTTATATTACATATGAACAATTAGCTGAAGAATTAAAAGGATTAGATGTTGATGCTGATACACTAGATGATTTATATAATACTTTTCTTGAAAATAAGATTGAAATTGTCTCTGAAGGAGATATGAATGCTAGTGATGATGAAGAAATTGATTCACCAGATAAAATAATTGAAGATTTAGTTAATTCTAAAGATATTAAAATAAACGATCCAGTTAGAATGTATTTAAAAGAAATTGGACGTATTAACTTATTAACTTCTGATGAAGAATTTGAATATGCTCGTCTTGCTGAAGAGGGCGATGAGAATGCTAAAAGAATGCTTGCTGAATCTAATCTTCGTTTAGTTGTAAGTATTGCGAAACGTTATGTTGGTCGTGGTATGTTATTCTTAGATTTAATTCAAGAAGGTAATATTGGTTTAATGAAAGCGGTTGATAAATTTGATCCAGGAAAAGGTTATAAATTTTCAACTTATGCAACATGGTGGATTCGTCAAGCAATCACTAGAGCGATTGCAGATCAAGCAAGAACAATTAGAATTCCGGTTCATATGGTGGAAACAATTAATAAACTTGCTCGTGTTCAAAGACAATTAACCCAAGAGTTAAATCGTGAACCAACGGATGAAGAAATTGCGAAAAAATTAAACATTTCGGTGGAAAAAGTTCGCGAAGTGTATAAAATTAGTCAAGATCCAGTGAGTTTAGAAACACCTATTGGTGAAGAAGATGATTCTCATTTGGGTGACTTTATTAAAGATGAGAGAACGATGTCTCCGGAAGAATATGCAACAATTGAGATGTTAAAAGAAGAATTAAGTGGTGTTTTATTAACTTTAACGGAAAGAGAAGAAAAAGTATTAAGACTTCGTTTTGGTTTAGATGATGGACAATGTAGAACGCTTGAAGAAGTTGGTCAAGTATTTAATGTAACCAGAGAACGTATTCGTCAAATTGAAGCTAAAGCATTAAGAAAATTACGTCATCCATCTCGTAGTCGTCGTCTTAAAGATTTCTTAACTGATTAATGAATATAAAAATTAATAATCGCTTACAAAAAATAAGCGATTTTATTTTAAAAGAAGACAAAGTTATTGATATTGGCTGTGATCATGGTTTATTAGGAATTTATTTAGTTTTAAAAAAGAATGTTTCTAAAATGATTAGCAGTGATATTAATGAAAAACCACTTAATAAAGCTAAAGAAAATATAAAAAAATATCACCTAGAAAATAAAATAGAAACTCGTCTTGGAAATGGAATTAATTGTCTTACCGATGACATTGATACGATTGTTATTTCTGGAATGGGTGGGTTAACGATTAATGGAATTTTAAAGGATATTAAAAAATATTCTCATATAAAAAAAATAGTTGTTTCACCAAATAATGATTTTGCTAAAATGAGAAAAGTTATTTCTAAATTAGGATTTTATCTTGATAAAGAAATCATGGTTTATGAAAATAATAAGTATTATTTAATTAGTTGTTATTTAAAAGGTGATTATAAAAAAATAAATTATTATTTTGGTAAACTAAGTTTTAATGATATAAATGTTTGTAATTATTATGAAATGATTCTAAAAAAGAATAATTATGTAATTAATAATTTAGATTATCGTCATTTTATAAAAATTATATCTTTAAAATATGAAAATTTTATAATTAAAAGAAAATTAAAAAGATAACTTGATGTAAAAATCGAGTTTTTTTTTAAATAATTGTTTTTTTCTTGTTAATTAATTTTTATCTATGTTATAATTAAGGAGAATAGGGTGAATGGCATGAAGATACAGTTAATTAAAAATAATCGAATTTATAATTATAATTTGCCAAAGTCAGTAAAAGATAATTTTTGGATTACTGATTTTGACAGTTTTGATAATGTCCGCAATTTAGTTAATGTAGTTGCTGAGAATGGAAAATGGGTTTTATATAGTAATTATGAAACGCAAATTGTTTCTAGCAATAAGAATTTTGAAAAAGTACCACTTGTTTTATATAATTTTTATACTATTAAAAATGAAAATGAAGATAATTACTATTATATATATTGCGCTCCTTCAGTTGAGGAGAATATTTCTAAATATCAAGTATTAGGAAATGGTAGTTTTACTATTGGTAAATTAAATAATAATAACGTTGTTTTTGCTAATTTTTTAGTTGAAGATATTCATGCTAAACTAATATATGATAATGGAGTTTGGAGTATTATTGATAATAAGTCTCGTTTTGGAACATTTGTAAATAATTTGCGAATTAGTAATCAAGTTGTTCTTGAAAATGGTGATGTTATTTTTATTGCAGGATTAAAACTTGTTGTTATCAATAATTTGTTATTAATAAATAATATTAACAATAGTGTTTTAATTTCATCTACTTTATTATCTCCTAAAGAATATTCTAATATTAATTTAGATACAACACTTTTAAAAGAAGAAGAATTAGATCGAAATTTGTATGATAAAGATGATTATTTCTATCGTTCTCCACGATTTATTGAAGATGTTATTGAAGAGGAAGTAGTTATTGAAGATCCACCAGCAAAGATTTTGAAAGAGGAAAATCCGTTGATTTTATCAATTGGTCCAATGTTTACGATGGCAATAAGTTCTTTTACAACTGCTTCTATAACAATTATGAATATTATGAATGGAGATACTACTTGGAAAAAAGCAACACCATCTTTGGTAATGGCAGGTGCTATGCTATGTAGTATGCTTATCTGGCCGTTAATAAACAGACTTATAGAGAGAAGGAGAAAAAGAAAAAAAGAAAATGAGCGCGTAAAGAAATATAGCGAGTATATTGAAACAAAAAGGAATGAGATTCAAGCAATTATAAAAAAACAGACACAAACTTTGAAGGATAAATATATTAATCTTACAGAATGTCAAAATATCATTGCTCGTAAGCGAAGTAATTTATGGGAAAGAGGAATTAATCAAAGTGATTTTCTTACTTTAAGACTTGGTATTGGCAATATGCCAATTGTGGCTGATATTAAATATTCGAAAGAAAAATTTACTTTGGAAGAAGATGATTTACAAAAATTAGTATATCCAGTGGTTAATGAAAATAATATGCTTAATAATGTACCGATAACCTTTTCATTAATTGAAAAATATATAACTAGTATTATTGGAAAAAATAATTTAAATTATGAGTTTTTTAAAGGTTTGTTTTTACAAATGATGACATTTCATAGTTATGAATTTTTAAAAATAGTTGTACTTACTAATAAAGAAAATGAAAGTAAGTGGCAATATTTACATAATATTCCATATGTTTTTGACGATAATCATCAAATACGTTTTTTTGCTACTGATATTGATGAGACAAAAGAAATATCTCTTTATCTAGAAAAGATTTATCAAGATAGAAAAAATCAAAATAATTATGATTATAAGAATGCTAATGAATATTATGTTATTATAACTGATAATTATCATTCTTATCGTGATATTGAAATTATTAAAGATATTTTAAATCAAGATACAAATTTAGGATTTAGTTTAATTATATTTAGTGATCGTATTCAAAATTTACCTAGTGAATGTCATAACTTTATTAGTGTAGAAAAACAGCGATCGGGTATTTTTGAAAGTGAAATAGGTATTGATCACCAAAAGGAATTTGCAACAGAATTTGTGGATAATAATGTTTTAATTGATTGCATAAAGAAAATTGCTAATATTCCAATTGATATTAATTCAGAGGATAAGCAATTGCCATCGGTTGTTTCATTCTTACAAATGTATAATGTTGGTAAAATAGAACAGTTAAATATTGCTAATAGATGGATGAATAACAATTCGAAAAAATCACTAGCAGTTCCTGTTGGAATTGAAAAATCAGGAACATTATTAAAACTAGATTTACATGAAAAATATCATGGACCTCATGGATTAATTGCTGGTATGACTGGTAGTGGTAAAAGTGAATTTATTATAACGTATATTTTATCGTTAGCTGTTAATTTTAGTCCAAATGATGTGTCGTTTATTTTGATAGATTATAAAGGTGGAGGATTAGCAGGGGCATTCGAAAATCGTGAAACAGGTGTTAAACTTCCACATTTAGCTGGAACTATTACTAATTTAGATACTGCTGAAATGAATCGTAGCTTAGCTTCTATTCAAAGTGAATTACGAAGACGACAACATTTATTTAATGAAGCTCGTGATAGTTTAGGTGAGAGTACTGTTGATATTTATAAATATCAAAATTTCTTTAAGGAAGGTAAAGTTAGTGAGCCGATTCCCCATTTAATGATTATTAGTGATGAATTTGCGGAACTTAAGAGTCAACAGCCTGAATTTATGGGAGAACTTATTTCTGCTGCTCGTATTGGGCGTAGTTTAGGTGTTCATTTAATTTTAGCAACGCAAAAGCCTAGTGGGGTTGTTAATGATCAGATTTGGAGTAATTCAAGATTTAGAGTTTGTTTAAAAGTGCAAGAAAAGTCTGATAGTAATGAAATGATTAAATGTCCAGATGCAGCATATTTGAAAAATGTTGGACGTTTCTATTTACAAGTTGGATATAATGAGTTATTTGCCTTAGGTCAATCTGCATGGTGTGGTGCTCAGTATTATCCAAAAGAAAAATTAAAAAAGAAAATAGATCAATCATTAGTTGTAGTGGATAATATTGGAAATGTTATTAATGTTCAGGAAAGTGAATTAAATAAAGAAAATGAAGTTTCAATGGGGGAAGAACTTAATAATGTTTTAAAACATATTATTGATGTTAGTAAAGTAGTTAATATTAAAGCTAAACCACTATGGTTACCAAAAATTAGTGCTGAAATTTTTATTGAAAATATTGAAAATATTTATGAATATCAAGAGAAAGAATTTATTTTAAATCCATTAATAGGAATGTATGATGATCCGAATAATCAGCATCAAGGTATTGTAACAATGCCACTTTCTGATGATGGTAACTCATTAATTTATGGATCTAGTGGTAGTGGTAAAGAATTATTACTTACAACAATGATCTATTCATTAATTAAATGGCATTCACCAAAAGAAGTCAATTTATATATAATTGATTTTGGGGCTGGAACTTTAAAAATGTTTGAAAAAGCGCCACATGTTGGTGATGTAATATTATCTACCCAAGAAGAAAAAATTAAAAATTTATTTAAAGCAGTTAATGGAGAGATTGAAAAACGTAAAAAACTATTCGCTAATTATAATGGAGATTATCAAAGTTATATCAAAAATAGTGGAAAAACTTTACCATATACAATAATAGTTATTAATAATTATGATTCGTTTATAGATGCTTATGATTATAGTGAAGAAATAAATCAAATTTCACGTGAATGTGATAAATATGGAATAATTTTAGTATTTTCTGTTAATAGTACTAGTTCGGTTCGATATAAAACAAAACAAAATTTCAAAGCTAATATTACTTTACAATTTAATGATAATGATGATTATTCGGTTGTTTTAGGAAATGTTAGAAAATTGTATCCGGCTAATATTTACGGTCGTGGATTAGTTAAATTAGATAGTATTTATGAGTTTCAAACAGCCTTTCCAACAAATAAGGATAATATGCAGACTTATATTTCATCTAAGTGTGTTGAATTATCTAGTAAATATCCAAAAGGGGCGATGGCTATTCCAGTAGTTCCGGAAGTTGTTGAAGTATATGATTATTTAGATAAAGCAACTTCACTTAAAAAGATTCCTCTTGGTATATCACATGAATATGTTGATGTTGAGTATTTTGATTTCTTAAGTAATTATGGTACTATATTATCATCAACTGAAACTGAGTTAATTGTTGGTTTTATTGATGCTTTAATCGTTATGCTTTCTAATATTAATAATTGTAATTTATGTATTATTGATGCTAGTGAGGAAATAACAATTGATTCCTCTGATAATATTGCATATGCCAATAATAATTTTGAAGAAGTTATTGGAAAATTATCTGCTTGTATTGAAGAACAATATAATATTTATGTTCAAAATAATCATAATAATCGTTCTTTAAGTAGTTATAAAAAGATGGTTGTATTAATTCATAGTTTTGATAAATTTATTGTTAAGATAGGTGGGGAAAATAAGAAAAAATTTGAAGATTTAATTACAAAAGGAAAAGAATTAGAAACGTTTGTCTTTATTCTATCAGATACACCAAGTAACTTAAAAAAATATGAATTTGATACATGGTATAAGAATAGTATAACTAATACATCTGGTATTTGGATTAGTAATGGGGTTACTGATCAAAACGTTATAAAGGCTAATATTCCATTTAGAAATAATCTTAAAGAAATAGGACCTGAAAATGGTGTTATCATTAAAAATAGTAAACCTTATCTTGTTAAATTAATTAAGAAAGGGGTTGAAATTGTCTAATGGATAATAAAGTTTTAGTTACATTGTATGTACCGCATTTAGATATGAAATATGATATGTATATTCCGGTTAATAAAAGAATTCATATTATTATTGATTTAATAAAAAAAGCCTTATTTGAATTATCTGAAGGATTATTTAATATAAATAATAATTATGAATTATATAATTTTGAAAACGGAGAATTATATAATATGAATGATTTAGTAAGAAATACTAGCATAAGAAATAATAGTAAAATTGTGATTATTTAAAATGATTATTATGAATAAAATAGATAATTGTCAAATAGTGTGTGCAGTGAGAAATAAGCGATAATTATTTATATAGCCAATGTGTTCAACGTTGGCTATTTTTTTTATTTTTATTAGACCTTTAATAATCATAATTTTAACTTTTATCTTTGCAACAGCTAAATGTAATTATTTTAATAACGTTTATTATTAAAAAAGTGCATATAATGTTTTAAGCATTACATACACTAAAATATTTATATATTTTTAGATAATTCAATAATTAATTCCATATTATCATCATTGGCCATAATATTTTTATGTATTTGATGACATTTTTCACATTGATAAATTATTTTATAAGTATCTTTAAATTTTTCAATACCAATTGGTTTTAATAAGCCCTTACAATTATTTTGCCTGTCCCCTGGCATTACATCAACGTGTTTGGAATATAAGCAATAATTACAATGGTCTCTAGCAGAATATTTTAATTCTTGAATATTTTTTCCACAATGTTCACAGATAAATTCTTCATCTATCATATTAAATCTTTTCATAAATCACCTAATAAGAGTATATAATTAATTAGTATTTATGTAAAGTTTATTGAAATTTAATTAACTAAAAAGTATTATATTCTTGTGGTGAAATATGAGAGAAGTAGGGATTGATATAACACATGAAATTGTTGTTAAAGATGGTTACCTTTATCCAATTACAGATTTAAAAAGAATTGTTGAAAATTTGAAAACTTATAAAAATATTGAAGAAATTAAAATGGTAACTATTGGAACTAAGGTATATTTAAAATTATATGGTATACGTACTATGTGTGGCTATAAAGTAGAAGATGCTGGTTTTTATGATGTTTTAAATGATGAATATTATCACCCTATAAGATTAGAAAAGATGGAAATTATTGAAATAAAAAAAATAAAGGGTTATGCTAAGAAAAAAGTGCGAATCAATAAAAAATGCTTGACA
The DNA here is from genome assembly GCA_045603025.1 of Bacilli bacterium. Taxonomy (GTDB): domain Bacteria; phylum Bacillota_I; class Bacilli_A; order RF39; family UBA660; genus RUG12783. The sequence continues at coordinate 3,840 of JAZULI010000210.1, read as the reverse complement.
AATAAGTTTTTTGCGTGTATATTAAATGAGTATTAAAAAAAGGAAAGAGATTTTATCCACCTGATTACCATAGTAATGGGTCAAATGCCAATAAAAAATATAACTTAGTTATATAATTATTATGTGTGTTTAAGTGGGTAAAGTTTACCCACTTTTTTAATTAATAAAAATGGAGGTGTTTTATATCGCTAGTAAAAATAATAATTTGTTAATTAATGAACAAATTAAAGCGAGTCATGTGTTAGTTATAGGACCTAATGGGGAACAAGTTGGTGTAAAATCAATTAAAGATGCCTTAACGTTAGCAAGTTATGCTGGACTTGACTTAGTACTTATGAATGGAAATTCTAATCCAGCCGTATGTAAAGTTATGGACTATAACAAATATCGTTATGAAAAAAACAAAAAAGAAAAGGAAGCATTAAAGAAACAAAAAGCTAATTACAGTGAGACAAAAGAATTTCGTCTTAGTAGTGTAATTGATGTTGGTGACTTTGAAACTAAAGTTAAACAAGTTACGAAATATTTACTTAAAGGTGATAAAATAAAAGTTACAATTCGTTTTAAAGGTCGTCAAATGACTCATACTGAGTTAGGAGAAGATGTGATGAATCGTTTTGCTGAACGTTTAAGTGATATTGCTAATGTTTCAGATAAACCTAAATTAGATGGTCGAACTATGACAATGATGTTAACACCAAAAAAATAATAGAAAAGGAGAAGTGTGTATGCCAAAATTAAAAACACATAAAGGTACTAAAAAAGTATTAAAGATTAGAAAAGGTGGATCAATTAAAATTGGTCGTCCAGGAAGTAGACATAATACTGGAAAGAAAAATGCTGATGTCAATAGAAGCAATAGAAAGGGAAGAAGCTTATCAAAAGCTGATCAAAATAGATTAAGAGATATAATCTAATAAAATAGGAGGAAAGTATGGCAAGAGTTAAAAATGGAGTAGTTACTAAAGCACGTCATAAAAAAGTATTAAAAGAAGCAAGTGGATACTTTGGTAGCAAACACAGATTATATAAATCAGCAAAAGAACAATTAATGCATGCAGGACAATATGCATACCGTGATCGTCGTCAAAAGAAAAGAGATTTTCGTAAACTTTGGATCGTTCGTATTAATGCAGAATGTCGCGTAAATGATATTAGTTATTCAAGATTTATTGAAGGATTAAATAAAGCAGGAGTTGAAATTAACCGTAAGATGTTATCGGAAATCGCAATTAATGATAAAGAAGCATTCAAAAAGTTAGTTGAAATTGCTAAAGCCGCTAAAGAAGGTAAAGTAGTTAAGGAAGAAGTAGTTGTTAAAGAAGAAAAAACAACTGATTTATCTAAATTAACCGTTGCTGAATTAAAAGAAATGGCAAAAGAAAAGAATATTGAAGGATATACAACAATGAAAAAAGCTGAATTAGTAGAGGCTTTAAGTAAATAAAAATAAACAGATTAATGAATTAATATTTCGAGTGCCTAAAGGTGGAATATTAGAAATTAGTCAAAGATAAAACGAAAAGGAGAATTAAAAAATATGACAGTAGTTTCAATGAATTACTTATTAGAAGCTGGTGTACATTTTGGACACCAAAAAAGAAGATGGAATCCTAAAATGAAGGAATACATTTTCACAACTAGAGATGATATTTATATTATCGATTTACAAAAAACAGTAGCTAAGTTAGAAGAAGCTTATGCAAAATTAGAAGAAATCGCTAAAGATGGCGGAAAAGTTATTTTCGTAGGTACTAAAAAACAAGCTCAAGAAGCAGCACTTGAATGTGCAACTAGAACAAATATGTTCTATGTAACAGAAAGATGGTTAGGTGGTACTTTAACTAATTTTAGAACAATTCGTTCACGTGTTAAACGTTTAGAAGAATTAGAAAAAATGGCTAGTGATGGTACTTATGATTTATTACCTAAAAAAGAAGTTGTATTATTAAATAAAGAATATGAAAAATTAAATAAATATTTAAGTGGAATTAGAGCAATGACTGAACTTCCTAAGGCAATGATTATTGTTGATCCTAAGAAAGAAGAAAATGCTATTAAAGAAGCTCATAAATTAAATATTCCAGTATTTGGAATTGTTGATACAAATTGTGATCCTGATGTAGTTGATTACGTTATTCCTGGTAATGATGATGCAGTTCGTGCTGTTAAAGTTGTATTAAATGCATTAACTAATGCAATTGCAACTGTTAATGGTAATGAAATTGTTGATGTTATTACTGAAGAAGAAGGAAAAGAAACTAATAATCAAGAACAAGTTAAAGAAGAAAAAGTTTCTGTAAAAGAAGAAGTGAAAACTGAAAAGAAAGAAACTAAAAAAGAAGAAGTAAAAGAAGTTAAAGAAGAAAAGAAAGAAACTAAAGAAGTATTAGTTGATTTAGATTCAATGACTTTAACTGAATTAAAAGGATATGCTAAAGAACAAGGTGTTAAAGGATATTCTAAATTAAAAAAAGATGAATTATTAGAAGTATTAAAAAAATAACATTAGGAGGATTTTATGTTTAGTGCTAGTGATGTAAAAACACTTAGAGAAAAAACAGGGGCTGGAATGCTTGATTGTAAAAAAGCATTAGAAGCATGCGAAGGAAATATTGATAGTGCATGTGATTGGTTACGTGAAAAAGGTATTGCTAAGGCTCAAAAGAAAGGGGACCGTATTGCTGCTGAAGGTTTAAGTCAAATCTTTGTTGATGGTAATAAGGCAATCATTTTAGAAGTTAATAGTGAGACTGATTTCGTTGCTAAAAATGATGAATTTAGAAATTTTGTTAATGAATTAGGTACTATATTATTAAATAGTGATGCTGAAACAATGGAAGATGCTTTAAAAGTAACCGTTGATGGTGAAGATATTGCAACAAAAGTAGTTAATATTACTGCTAAAATTGGAGAAAAGATTAGTTTCAGAAGATTCGCTCGTGTTGTAAAGAATGATGATGAAGTATTTGGTGATTATTTACATATGGGTGGTAAAATTGCTGTTTTAACAACAGTAAAAGGTGATAATGAAACTGTAGCTCGTGATGTTGCAATGCATGCAGCAGCTATGAGACCATTATTTGTATCAAGTAATGATGTTCCTACTGAAACATTAGATAAAGAAAAAGACATTATGCGTCAAGAATTATTAAATGAAGGAAAACCTGCTGATAAAATTGAAAATATTTTAGTTGGTAAAGTTCGTAAATATTATGAAGAAGTATGTCTTTTAAATCAAATATTTGTTAAGGCAGAAAATAAAGAAACTGTTGAAAAATATTTAGCTAATAATAATTCAACATTAGTTAGTATGATTCGTTATGAAGTAGGCGAAGGTATTGAAAAACGTCAAGATAATTTTGCCGAAGAAGTTATGAGTCAAATTAATGGATAATTGAAAGAGAGAAAACTCTCTTTTTTTTGTCAAATTGTGTAAAAAGTTTTTCTCTTGAATTTTAATAATTTGAATAAAATATTTTATAAAATAAGAAAAGTAGTAAATGAATTTTATAAATTAAAATTATAAAAAAAAGAATATTTGTATTTTAAAGGATTGACGTCAATTTGCGTTAATCCTTTTTTGTTGTTAAAGTGAAATTATTCTAGCTAGAAAAAAGAAAGGAGGAATATGATCGAAGAAAAGATTCAAGAAGATAACAAATTATTACTTATTAAATCTGATAGATTATTTAAAGATATGTTTAATGAAACGCAAATGGATACATTAGAATGGTCTGTTATGCAAATATTAAATGCCAAATATGAAGATATTCATGGGAAGGTTTCTGTTTTAAATAAAGAATTAACTAATAGTTTTAAAAGTGAGAGGAATAAAAC
>JAZULI010000209.1:0-5070 GCA_045603025.1 Bacilli bacterium | reverse complement strand
AAATGCTTTCTTATTTTTTTCTTTTTCACTTTGTTCCATTTCATCATTAATAGCATCTATTAATTGTAAATTTTTAATAAATCTATATAAAACAAATAATAAAGTTATAAAAGGAATCATTGGTAATATAACTAGCAACACTTTTACCCAAACATTAACGTCCATAATCAAACCATGGTTAATGATATATAACATCGCTGCCGCATACCCTAAAAGAAGCGGAAATAGTAAAAGGCATAATAAAATACTTCCAATATTGTAAACATAGTTAAGGGTATATGTATAATATAGTGTTTCCTTCTTTTTTTTATATACAAAGCCCAAAAGGATACAAGCAAGAATAATTATTATCGCTGGTATTATACAACAAAACCAAACCGCATCAGGAATTACAAAATAGTATTTATACATATACACACCACCTATTATAATACTAACATAATCTGCTAATTTTGGCTATTATTTTTAGAATTATTTTTTCTTATTTACATAGGGAACGTATATTTGTTAACTCTTCACTACTAATTTCATTCATAATGTTTTTATTAAAAAGATAATCATAACGAAATAAACCAAAACCAAAGTAATCTTCTTTTTCTTTTAAAAAGGTTATTTGTTTTTCAACAATACCTTCTTCTAACCATTCATTTTTACCAGTTCCTGCATTATTATCAATTTCACCTACTTTGTAAAATGCTAAGGCTGGTACTAACTTAACACTGCTATTACTATTCTCAATTATTGATTTCCAATTACTATAGGCTTTTTCAAAAGGTAAATATTGATTATTAAATCCATAATATATCTGTGGCATAATTATATCTATATATTCAGCTTCAATCCAAGTTTTAACATCAGCATAATGATAAATATAGTTATTATTAATATTCCCATCAGGAGAAATAGAAAAAACAATATCACTCTTCTTCTTTATCAAATCACTTAATCTTTTTATTAAATCATTTGTATGCATTAAACGGAAATCAGAAAGTGATAAATTGCCTCCTTTATCAAGATATTCTTGATATTCAAAATCATCAATTTCATAATCTATATAAAAATAATCATCTAAATGTATTCCATCAACATCATAATTATTTATTATTTCTAATACTTGTTTTTCAATTAACTTTTTTACAAATTCACTAGTAGGATCATAATAAATTCCTTTAGTACTAACACCGATATTTTCTGTATTAACTATCTTCTTAGCTGGATTATTCTCTGATAACATTGATATATTATTTTCACTACTTATTCGATAAGGATTTAACCACGCATGAACCGAAACCTTCTTTTGATGAGCTTTTTTAATGAAATATTCCAAATAATCAAAACCGGGATTTTTCCCTTCTTTACCGGTTAATGTATGTGAATATGGAAATATTTTTGAATTATAAATAGCATCCGAAAAAGGGCTTACATGAAGAATAATCGTATTAAAATTATTTAAAACAACATTATCTATTATTTTATCAATCTTACTTTTATTAATAGCTACACTATTACCTTTAAAATTAGATAAATATTCTAAATATGATATATATATAAAACGCATCTCTTCATTCTTATTATTAGTATTCATGTCAATATACCAAGCATCTACTATTAAAAAAATACTAAAACAGATTACAATTGTTAAGACTTTTTTCATAAATATATTTTACTTTATAGCAATAAAAAAAATTGTCAAAAAATATAACAATTTTAATTAAATATTCCATTTTCTTTAATATATTCTTTAACTGGTGAAAATGTCTTACGATGTTCATCAATAATACCATATTGATAAATAGCCTTAACATGTTTTTTTGTTGGATATCCTTTATTATTTTTAAAGTCATACATTGGATATTTTTCATCAAGTTCATCTAACATATGATCTCTAATTACTTTAGCAACAACCGATGCGGCAGCGATTGATAAACTTTTTGCATCCCCCTTAATAATGGAAGTAGATGGTATATCGATATCTAATTTCATTGCATCAATTAATACATGTTCAGGTTTAATATCACAATTTTTAATAGCATCAATCATTGCTAATTTAGTTGCTTCATAAATATTTACTTCATCAATAACTTTTTCAGAAATAATTCCAACACCAATACTAATAGCATCTTTTTTTATTATTTCATAAAATTTTTCTCTTTTTTTAGGAGTTAATTTTTTAGAATCAGTAAGACCTTCTAATTGATAATTAAGGGGTAAAATAACACAAGCCGCTACCACTGGTCCAACTAAAGGTCCACGCCCTACTTCATCAATTCCACCAATTAATTTGACACCTTCATTTATAAGATTATTTTCATATTCATATAAATCCATATAACACCAATTATAATGAATTTAATCTTTCTTTAATCAAAGAACTAACTTTTCCCATATCACATTTACCTTTTACTAAAGGAGTAATTTCACGCATTATTAATCCCATATCACTAGGTTTAGTAGGATTAACTTTATTAAATACTTCATCAATTATACTAACAATTTCATCTTCTTCTAATTGTTTTGGTAAATATGTTTGTAATAATTCAATTTCTAAATTGGTTTTATCAATTAAATCTTGACGATTTCCTTTTTCAAATTCTTTAATTGACTCATTACGAGTTTTAATTTGACGTGATAAAACTGTTAACATTAATTCATCATTAATTTCTACTTTTTTATTAATGTGCTCTAAATCAGCATCCCCTTTAACTCCACGTAAAGTTTGTAATTTTAGAGTATTTTTTTCCTTCATTGCTAAAATAATATCATTTTTTATTTTTTCATACATTCTAATCACCTTCCTTTTTCATTATATATCATTATCTTTTTTAGAAGCAAGTTATTTATAATATTTCTTAATAACTAAATTAGCAAACGGGCTTAATTCTAAAGATTTTAATTCTTCAAAACTATACCAATCTGCTCCTAAAGAATCAATATTATCCGCTTCCTTCTTAAGTTCATTAGAAAAGTCATTTACTTTATAAATAATTCCAATATGATACAAATCTTCAATAGTATTATCAGTCATTTGCCATTTAATCGTAGTAGTAAATACATCATCAAGGAAAGCATTATTTACTAAAACACCAGCTTCTTCCATTAATTCACGTCTTAAAGTTTCTTCGGCACTTTCACCATATTCCATACTACCACCTGGTAAATCTAATTTACCTTTATAACCACCACGGGCTTTTTTTATTAAAGCAATTTTTTGATTTTTAATAATTATTCCATATACTCCAATATGCTTTCCTTTTACTATTTTCATAATACCTCCAAATATAGAAAAAGAGACTAAGCCCAATTACTCTTAATCTCTATTGTTTTTTTCTCTTTTACGGCTGTTTTTAATACCAGCTTTCTTTGCTTCACGACGACGAATTCCTGGTTTATCGTACGCTTCTCTTTTTTTAATTTCTGAAGGGATACCATCTCTAGCCACTTTTTGTTTAAATTTTCTTAAAGCACCATCTAGATTACCATTCTTTACAGCAACATGTGTCATCTTTTCCCCTCCCTTCGCGTTAAAATCAAATAAATTATATCAAATATAAATTCTATTTTCAACACAAAATAACATTTTTTTCTAAATTATTATATGCTTTTTCCCAAAAATTGGTATTAAATGCATCTAGTTAAACAAAATTATAATATACTCAGTATCATTTCTTATATTATAACTTTATTTGCAACTACATACTTTTCCAGACACTATTCTCCTTATTGAACTACCTAAACTTTGACCTAAACTATAAACATATTTGATTAAGCCTGTAACAGCATTTACAATAGCACCTGAAAAACTTGAAGCACCACCAATTGTTATTTCTAATTCTTCATTTTGTAGTTTTTCCATTTTTACCTCCTATTCACATCTACTTGGATGAACAATACCATTAAGTACGCCAATAATTAAAGCGGTTAAAGCCCCTATTCCAGCAATAGCCCATCCTGAAATACCACCACCACCATTAATTTCTTTTAATTCACTTTCTTCAATTTTTTTCATTTTTCTTCTCCTTTAATAACACTAACAATATATTTCAATATATTTTCTTCTCTAAGAAGGATTTTATATTTTAAAATAACATTATTGAAATTATTCTGATAATTATCAATCAAAATCTTTATTTGATAATACAAATTATTATCACTTAAAATACTTATGTCTTTAACTTGATAATAATAACTTCTTTCATTAATAATTATTTCTCGATTATTAGTAATAAGCTCAAGTTTTTCATAATCAACAATTAAAATAACCTCATTGTTTTCAACATATAGTGTATTTTCATAATAAACATCCTTCTTTTTTAGAGATGAAAACAAAACTACTAATATTAATAAAACTCCAATAATCACACTATACCAAAAAGCATCAATAAAGATATTTCTTTCTCTACTTTCTAAGTATGATTTTAAATTAATAAATTCAATATTCATTACAATCACCTAAAATAATTTTTTGATTAAATAAATCTTCATTATTAAAACGATGACTTATAACAATAACGGTTTTCTTACTTAATAACCTAAAAATATTTTTCAAAATTATTCTTTCTCTTTCAATATCAATAGCATTTAATGCTTCATCAAAAATATAAATATCTGCTTCTTTTAAAAGCGTTCTTGATAAAATAATTCTTTGCCGTTCACCACCAGAAAGATTAAAACCATTTTCTTCAATCAATGAATCTTGTTTAAGTGGTAATTTTTCTAAAATATCATCAACCATCATCAATTTACACATATTAAGAAATTTTTGATAAGGAATATCCCTATTTAGCACAATATTGTTATATACACTATCTGTAAATAAAACTTCATTTTGCGATACATAACATATTCTTTCACGAATATCCTTTAACTCATAATTAGATAATTCCCGATTATCTAGGTATATTTTACCATTATAATCACCCATATACTTCATTAACAACTTAACCAAAGTACTTTTTCCACTTCCACTATCACCACATATTAATACCTTATTACCGGCTTTAATTGATAAATTAATATTATTTAAAATATTATTAATACCATTATAAGAATAACTTAAATTTTCAATTTTAA
>JAZULI010000208.1:0-7308 GCA_045603025.1 Bacilli bacterium | reverse complement strand
ATACCAATTAAAATTAATAATAAATATTTTAATAATTCAGTATTTTTCTTTCTCATAAGTCCCTCAAATCTATTTTATCAAATTTTTTATAAGATACATATATTTTTTTAAAAAGTTCATAATAATTGTGGTGATTTTATGGATTATAGTAATACATTAATTTTAATTATGAAAGGTTTTATTTCAGTTTTTTATTTGTTTTTAGTAATTAAAGTTTTAGGTAAAAAACAAATTAGTGAATTAAATATTTTGGATTATGTTATAGGGATATCACTTGGTAACATTGCTGCTGAAATGACCGTTAATAAAGATATTACCACAATAAATGGATTAATTGCTATGTCAATATATGCAATTGTTTCTTTATTTATATCATTTATAACCCAAAAAAGTATATGGGCTAGGCGTTTTATATCAGGAACACCTGTTGTTTTGATTGAAAATGGCAAAATTAGCAAAGAAAAATTAAAAGAAGTAAAAATAGATATAAATGATTTATTACAAGATGCTAGAGAAAATGGTTATTTTGATTTAGCAGAAATTGAATATGCTATTATGGAAGTAAGTGGGAAAGTTAGTTTTTTACCGAAAAGTCAGTATCGACCTGCAACTTGTCACGATTTGAAAATTAAAACGGATTATGAAGGTTTAGTAGCTAATTTAGTAATTGATGGTAAGATTATGAAAGAACATTTAAAAACAATTAAACATGATGAAAAATGGTTGATGGCAAGATTAAAGAAAGAAGGATATGATAATCTTGAAGATGTTTTATTAGCAATATGTGATACTAAAGAAAAATTAACTGTTTATCCAATGAAAACAAAGTTTGAAAATTCAGTATTAGAATAAATAATAATTTTTATAATATTAAAAATAAAAATAAAGTCCTTGAAAAAGGTCTTTTTTTATGTTATATTACTAACGAGTAATTTTGTTACTCCTTGGTGAAAACCCGATTATAGTCCAAAAGGAGGTGTTATAATGAGAAATTATGAAGTTATGTTTATCGTAAGACCTAATTTAGAAGATGAAGCTACTAATGCTGTTTGTGAAAATATTAAAGGTATTTTAGAAAACTTCGGTGCTAAGATTAAAGAGGTTAAAAACATGGGAAGACGTGAACTTGCTTATGAAGTTAAAACTTTTAAAAATGGAAATTATTTCTTAATTTGTATTGAAAGTGAACCAGAAGCAGTTAAAGAATTTGAACGTGTTGCTAACATTAGCGAAGATATTATAAGACATATCGTTGTTAAAAGAGAAGATTAATAATAGGAGAAGTTTATGAATAAGGTATTTTTAGTAGGAAGATTAGCAAGAGATCCAGAACTTAGATATTCAAGTAATAATACAGCTAATATGCGTTGTGCTATTGCTGTTGATCGTCAATTTGCCCGTGAAGGTGAAGAACGTGGTGCTGATTTTATTAATATTGTAGCTTTTGGAAATCGTGCTGAAACAATGAAAAAGTATTTAGTTAAAGGAAGTCAAATTGCTATTGATGGAAGAATTCAAACAGGCAGTTATGATGGTCAAGATGGAAAAAGAGTTTATACAACAGATGTTATTGTTGAAAACTTTCAATTTTTAGATTCAAGATCTACTCGTCCAATGAATGAATCTACTGGTGATAGTGTTACTCCATATGATTTTGGTGGTAGTGATAATGATTCAATGGCTAATACTCAAACTACTAATGTTTCAAATGATCCTTTCGCTGATTTCGGTGCTAAGATTGAAATAAACGATAGTGATTTACCATTCTAGAAGGAGGAATTATGGCAGAATTTTATAGAAAAAAGAAAAAAGTATGTTATATGTGTACTGGTAAAACAATAGATTATAAAGATGTTGATATACTAAAAAAATATATTAATGATAAAGGTAAAATTTTACCTAGACGTGTAACTGGTGCTTGTGCTAAACATCAAAGACATATTGCTGAACAAATTAAAAAAGCACGTGCTATTGCTTTATTACCATATACAAAATAATTTATTTAGTTAAATGAACATAGCAATTATTTTAATTGGTATGTTTTTTTAGACATTTTTTCTTGACAAATCTAAAAAAAATATATACCTTTAAGATAAGAAGATTATTTAGAGTAGGTGAAATATGAAAATTGGCGTTTTTTTAAATAAAATATTGGAAGCATCTGAAAAAGAGAAAAATAATCTTTTAGATGAACAAAATAAATGTAGAGAAAAACTCTCTAATATTAACAAAGAATATATGTTTATTAATAGTCCAAAACTTCATTTTGAGAAAATAGTGTCTATTATTTGTGCAATTTATATTGCAGCATTAGTAATTGGGGGTGGCTTTAGCTTTTTTGGTTTTATATCATCAAAATTGCTTTTAGCTGGTATGGCGACTTTAGGACTTGGTTATTTAGGATATAAAAAAGTTGATCAAAAAATTAGTGATGATATAATTGATAAAACAGAAAAATTAAAAAAATCACGTCTGTCTTACGAGGATATTGTTGATAAATGCCGTGATAAATATGATAAATTAAATAAAATAATTGAACAGATAAATAATACAAAAAGATTTTTAGAGGTACATCAAGGTGAATATTTATTAGAAAAAAAATTACCAATTGAAGAAAGTCAACTTTTACAATATGTAGAAAGTGATATGTCGTTAATAAGTATATTGTATTTAGCTAATACTGGAAAATTACCTAATAAACCACTATCTAATATGACTTATAATGAATTACAGAGAATAAAAACACTTTCACATGATGTAGATAGAGAATTATCTAATAATCCGTTATTATTTTTTGGAGATGAATATTATCAACAATCAAAAATAAATGAAAAAATAAATGAAAATTTAAAAGATGAATCTCTATGGATATTTAGTGATAGTGGTGTAAGTGTAATAAATAATATGGCACAATCTAATAAATCATTTCAACCAATAAGACATCGTAGAAGTGATAAGTATCTTAAGGAAAATCAACAAGATGAAGAAAAAAGAGGAAGAAGAAGATAAGTGATAGAAATATCACTTTTATTTTTTATCATTAATTTACATCTAAAGATATCCGTGTTATAATATTAATAAATTAATTGAATTGATTATAGAGGTGATTAAAAGTATGAAAGTTATATTTTTAAAAGACGTTAAAAATCAAGGTAAAAAGGGTGAAATAAAAGAAGTTAGTGATGGTTATGCAATGAACTTTTTAATAAAAAAAGGTTTAGCGGTTAAACAAACACAAACTAGTTTAAATAAATTAAATCAGGAAATTGATGATAATAGGCAAGAAGATGCTAGATTAAGAAAAGAAGCCGGTATTTTAAAAACTAAATTAGATAAGTTAACATTAGAATTTTTAGCTAATGGTGGTAAAGATGATCGGATGTTCGGTAGTATTAGTTCAAAACAAATTAAAGATGAATTAAATAAAAAAGGTTTTAATATTGATAAAAAACAAATTCAAATGGAAAGTATTAATTGTTTTGGTTTTCATAATGTTTCAATTGAATTATATAAAGATATTGTTGCTACTGTAAAAGTATCAATTAAAAAGAGGTAATTATGAGAAGTATTCCAAATAATCAAGAAGCGGAACAAGCAGTTTTATCATCAATGTTTATTTCTAAATATGCTCTTGATAAAGCATGTGATAGTTTATCAGATGATTCTTTTTATTATGAAAATAATCGTATTATTTTTAAAACTTTAACTGATTTAGCAGCAAGTAATAAACCAATTGATATGCCATCTGTTACATTAGAACTTAAAAAGAATAATCAAATTAATGAAATTGGTGGTATTGCTTATTTAACTGAAGTATTAAATACTGAGGCTGTAGCGGCTAATGTTGAATATTATATAAAAAAAGTAGAAGATGCAGCAGTCTTAAGAAGACTAATAAGAACAGCTGAAGATATTCAAAATATGGGATATACAACTACGGATGAAGTTGAAGATGTTTTAGATGATGCTGAACGTAAGGTTCTAGATATTGTTAAGAATAAACGTACTAGTGAATTTCGAGATTTTAAAGACATTTTATATAGTACACAAGCTAATTTGGAAAAATTAGCCAGAGAAAAGGGTGAAGTAACGGGACTTCCAACAGGATGGTATGATTTTGATAAGATGACATCTGGTCTTCATGAAAATCAATTAATTATTGTTGCGGCTCGTCCAGCAATGGGAAAATCAATGTTTGCTTTAAATATTGCGCAAAATGTAGCTTTGCATACAAATAAAAGTGTCGCTATCTTTAACCTAGAAATGGGTGCAGAACAACTTGCTAATCGTATGTTATCAAGTGTTGGTCAAATTGAAGGTCGAAAGTTTATGTCTGGTAATTTCGATAATAATGATTGGGCACGTTTAAATGAAGCGATTAGTCAAATGGAAAATGCTAAAATTTTTATAAGTGATACACCTGGTATTACAATTGGGGAAATTAGAAGTAAATGTCGTCGTCTTGCTAGTAGTGAAGATGGTTTAGGTTTAGTCATAATCGATTATTTGCAATTAGTAAGTGGTGGAAAAAATTATGGAACTAATCGTCAACAGGAAGTATCAGATATATCAAGAGCCTTAAAATTAATGGCTTTGGAATTAAAAGTACCAGTTATAGCCTTATCCCAATTATCTCGTAATGTTGAAATGCGTGAGGATAAACGTCCACTTATGAGTGATTTACGTGAATCAGGTTCAATTGAACAAGATGCGGATATTGTAGCTTTCTTATATCGTGATTCATACTATAAAAAACAAGAAACAGAATCAACTAATGCTTCCGTTTCTGAGGTTATTATTGGTAAACATCGTAATGGTCGAACAGGAACAATTAATTTAATATTTAAAGGTGATACGCAAACATTCTTAAATTATGCTAAAGAAGAAGGGTGATTAGTGTGAAAGGAAAAAATTTAATATTTACAATAGTTGCAGTATTTATAAGTTTAATTATTGTTATATATCAAAATAAAAAAGAAGATATTAAAGAGCCAATAATTGCTTATCGAGTATATCTCGAAGGAAAAGATATTGGCTTGATTAAAAGTAAAGATGAATTAGAACAATATATTGATCAAAAACAAGAATCATTAAAAGAAAAATATAAGGTTGATAAAATACATATTCCTAATAATATCAATATTATTAAAGATGTTACATATGATGAAAAAATAAGTTCAATTGAAACTATCTATAATAAAATAAATAATATTTCACCATTTACGATTGAAGGATATCAAATTACAATTGATAAAACTAATTCTAGTAGTTATGTTAATGATGAAAATATTGAAGATGAAAATGAAGAAAAAATAATTAATTTATATGTTTTAGATAAGGAAATTTTTGTAGAAGCAGTTGAAAAAGTAATAACTTCATTTGTTTCTAGTGATGATTATCGAGCTTTTATTGATGGAACGCAATTACAAATTGAAACAGTTGGAGAATTAATTGAAGATATTTATATTGATGATGAAATAACTATTAAAGAAGCATATATTACTGTTACTGAAGATATTTATATGAATGTTGATGATTTAACAAAATATTTGATTTTTGGTGATTATAAAAGTGATTCTAAATATATTGTAAAAACTGGTGATACAATTGATGAAATCGCTAGTGCTAATGAGATGAGTGTTAATGAATTATTAATTGCTAATAATGATATATCTAGTGAAACATCTCTACTTTATGTAGGACAAGAGTTAGATATTGGTGTTTTGGATCCTATTTTTACAACTATAGTAGAAAAACATGTTGTTACCGATCAAACAGTAAAATATACAACTAAATATAAATATGATTATAGTAAGCAGATAGGCTATACCAAAACACAACAGACTGGTTCGAATGGAGTAACTAGAGTAGCACAAAAAATTAAACTTATTAATGGTGAAATTTCAAATGCTTATATTGCTTCTTCGGAAGAGATTGTTCCAATGGTTGAAGCAATTATTATAAAAGGTGGTAAGCAAGCCCAACGTGGTGATGGAAGATGGGTTTGGCCTACTAAAATACCATATATTATTTCTAGTCGTTATGGATGGCGTTGGGGTAAACTTCATGAAGCAATAGATATTTGTGGAACTGGTAGTGGTTCACCAATTTATGCAGCACGTGATGGAACGGTTTATCGAATGGGATGGATGAAAAGTGGAGGATGGTTTATTGAATTAAAACATGATAATGGTTATTACACTAATTATTTACATATGCTAAATACTGATGGTAATAGTAATTATTATGCTAATGGAAAGCCGTCTTCTGCTAAATATGTTTCTGTTGGTGATTATGTTTCAGCTGGAACAAGAATAGGAGACATGGGAAATAGTGGAACCAGTAGTGGAACCCATTTGCATTTTGGTATATGGAAAGGCAAACCATATGCCGGTGGACAATCTTATAACCCATTGTTATTTTACTAATGAGAACAATTATATTAGGTAGTGGTTCAAAAGGAAATTCTACATTATTAATTGAGAATAATATGAAAATCTTAATTGATGTAGGATTTTCTTATCCCAAAATGAAAATGTTATTAGAAAAATATAATGTTTTACCCTCAGAAATAGATGCTATTTTAATTACTCATACACATAAAGATCATATCGTTGGTCTTTCATCATTTATTAAAAAAAATAATGTTAAAGTATATGCTAATGAGATTCTTTATCGTGAATTAGAAAGTATTCTTTTAGAAGATAACCTTATTTTAGTTGAAGATAGTTTTAATATTGGTAATTTGTGTATTACTACGATAAAAACGTCACATGATAGTAATGGATCAGTTGGTTTTATCATTGAAAGCAATGATAAATCTATAGTTTATGTAACGGATACAGGATATTTAAATCAACGTAATTTAAAAAAAATAGTTAATAAAGATTTATATATTATGGAAAGTAATCATGATGTTGAAATGCTTATGAATGGACCATATCCTTATATTTTAAAACAAAGAGTATTAAGTGATAAAGGACATTTATCCAATGAACTTGCAGGTACTTATTTACGAAATATTATTGGTATTAATACAAAAAAAATAGTCTTAGCCCATTTGAGTGAAACAAATAATTGTGTGGATATTGCTCTTAATACTAATAAAGAAATAATAGGGGATAGACTTAATAATATTGAATTATTAGTCGCATTACAAGATGAAACTCTTGATTTAGGAGAAGTATAATGATTAGAATAATTTGTGTTGGAAAAATTAAAGAAAGTTATTATAAAGGAGCAATTTTAGAGTATAAAAAAAGACTTAGTAAATATACTAAAATTGAGATAATTGAATTAAATGATTTA
>JAZULI010000207.1:0-1750 GCA_045603025.1 Bacilli bacterium | reverse complement strand
ATTTAATTTAATTATACATAAATTCAAAATATCTTTAAAAAAATCATAATCATGAACATTATTATCATCTTTTGTACGTTCAATTGAAACAATCTTTCTTAAATTTTTTTCACATTCATTAAAATATGCCTTTAATGGTTCTTCTTCATTTACTTTTTTATAATTATTTTTTGTTAAATGTGGAAAATTATCCTTTAATTCTTGAATAATTTGATTATTTACAATAAGTTTCATTTCTTCCTCCTCTTATTTTATTAAACTTGTTTCAACAACTTTAATATATTCAATAATTGGCTGTTTTTCATATTCAATTGTTCCATTATCATCTGTAGGTTTAGCTTTCTCGCAAATTTTATCTACAACATCCATTCCTTCTGTAACAACTCCAAATGCTGCATAATAATTGTCAAGACTTGGATCATCAGCATGCATTATAAAAAATTGACTTGAGGCACTATCATAATCATCACTTCTAGCCATTGAAATTGTACCTCTTATGTGAGAAATATTATTTTCTACCCCATTTGCTAAAAATTCACCTTTAATGGAATTGCCACTACCACCACTTCCATTAGCATCAGGATCCCCACCTTGAATCATAAAACCACTAATTATCCGATGAAAAGTTAAATTATCATAAAATCCTTCTTGAGCCAAATTCATAAAATTAGTAACTGTTATAGGAGCATTATCAGCATCCAAAGTAGCTTTGATAATACCATAATCTTTAATTTTAATCTCAATATTGTGTTTTCCTACTAAATAATTACCATTAACATTTTTGCGATTAAACGCTGAACAACCACAAAAAACTAAGCATATTGTTATTAATAAAAATAATTTTTTCATATAATCCTCCACACAATTATCCTTTCATAGTACAATTTCATTATATATCATCATTTTTCAAAATACTACTAAATAGTCATAATTTAACAAATAACTATGATTTTTTTGAAATAGACGTTATAATAATTTAAGGAGAACTACTATGAAAAAAAACATTCAATTTATCAAATACATTATTATTATTATTATTTTAATTATCATATTAACTGGTTGTAGTGATAATAAAACCTATAAAAATAATGGTATATCAATAACTATGATGAAAGGTTTATATTATAAAAACCATGAAACCGCTTCTATATATTATGAAAATGATGAAATATTTATTATTGGCCTTGAAGAAAAATTTGAAGATTTATTTGAACTTGATATTAATAAGGAAACAACAATTGAAGAATATGCTACCGAAGTATTTGTTAACAGTGGTCAAAAATATGATTTAATTATTGATGACAATCTTTATTATTTTACATATGAATATGAAATTGATAATCATACTTATTATTATGTATCAACCCTACATAAAAGTAATAAAGGATTTTGGGTATGTAATTTTGTTTGCGAAAAGAAAAATAAAGACAAATATCATAATTTATTTATAAATTGGGCTAAAAGTATAGAATTTTATTAAAAAACACAAAGTTTCTAAAAACTTCGTGTTTTCTTTTATTCATAACTTTTTTTTACTTTTTTTATTGGAACATATTCAATAAATTCATTAATGATGTTACTTTCTTCTACAACATTAACTTCGTCATTATCATCAATATTATTCTCGATTAATAAATCATTATTTACAATTATTTCATTGTTTAAACTTACTTTTTCTGATCTATCCATTAAATAATCAATTAATCGAATAATACCTAATACACATATCCAAACAACAAATAATTGCATA
>JAZULI010000206.1:0-2953 GCA_045603025.1 Bacilli bacterium | reverse complement strand
CTGCAATTTCTTTTTCTTCCATTAATAAATCAATAATATTCTTTTTAAATAAACTATAATCAAAATTAGCATTTTTAGTCATTAAATTATTTATAAAATATTTTATTAAATCTTGATATTCAGATTTTAATTTATTATTTTTAGAAATACTCTTTTTTATTAATTTTAATCGTTCATTTTTAAATAATTGTTTATTAACAAATGTAAGCATATAACACCTCAAAATTGGGTATATTATAATATATTTTACTAAAAAAAGCAATTGTCCATTAATAAGTATTTATTTAAAAGACTAGTTTTGTTATAATTATAATTGGAGATGATAGATGATGAAACCTGTAATTTTATGTATTTTAGATGGTGTAGGTTTAAGAGACGAAAAATATGGTAATGCTTTTTTAGAAGCAAATACACCTACTTTTGATTATTTATGGAAAAATTATCCCCATTGTCGATTAGAAGCTAGTGGTAAATCTGTTGGAATACCAGAAGGACAAATGGGTAATAGTGAAGTAGGTCATACTAATATTGGCGCTGGAAGAGTTGTTTACCAATCATTAGTAAAAATCAATAATTCCATTAATGATCAATCTTTTTATTCTAATGAATCATTTTTAAAAGCTATTGAAAATTGTAAAAAGAATAACTCTAATCTACATCTATTAGGATTAGTTTCTGATGGAGGAATTCACTCTCATATAGATCATTTAATAGCACTTCTAGAATTATGCAAAAAAGAAAATTTTTACAGAGTTTATATTCATGCTTTATTAGATGGAAGAGATACCGATCCATTAATAGCACCTAAATTTATAAAACAATTAGAAGATAAAATTAAAGAACTAGGAGTTGGCAAAATAATTACCATTGGTGGAAGGTATTATGCTATGAATCGTGATCGCAATTGGGATTTAACTGAATTAGCATATAATGCCATCATTAATGGAAAAAGTGATATAAATGTTAGTTCTACCGAAGAAGCCTTTGCAGTTGAGTATCAAGAAAATAATACTGATGAATTTATGAAACCAACTGTTCTTGAATCTATACCAATTAAAGAAAATGATAGTATGATAATGTTTAATTTTCGTTCTGATCGAATGATTCAATTATTAAGAGCATTAAAAGATCCAAAATTTAATGAATTTGAAAGAAAAGAATTAGATATTACTTTAGTTACAATGACTCAATATGAAGAAAATGAAAACTATAAAAATTTATATGTAGCCTTTAACCCCGAAAATATCGAAAATTCTTTAGGAGAATATATCAGTAATTTAGGATATAAACAATTAAGATTAAGCGAATTTGAAAAATCTGGTCATGTAACCTTCTATTTTAGTGGTTGTAGCGATATTATATATAATAATGAAGAACGTAAAATTTTCGAACGTTCAAAAGTATTCACTTATGATGAAAAACCTAAAATGCGTTCTTATGATATTACTGATTATCTTATCAAAAATGCTAATAAGTATGATTTATGTGTTGTAAATTACCCTAATGGTGATGCTCTTGGTCATACTGGAATTTATGAAAAAGTAGTTGAAGGAATTGAACATCTTGATAATTGCCTAAAACGATTAATAAATGAAATTGACTTAAATAAATTTGATTTAATAATAACAGCCGATCATGGAAATTGTGAAAATATGCTTGAACCAGATGGTACACCTAATAAAATGCATTCAACCAATTTAGTTCCATTTATCTTAGTTAATAAAGATTATATAATTGATAAAAATCAGATTGGTAAATTAGCAGATATTGCTCCAACTATTCTAAAAGTTATGAATTTAGATATTCCTAAAGAAATGACTGGAAATATATTAATAAAATCTAAATAAACAAAAAACATATGTTAAAATGACATATGTTTTTTTATAAATTAATTATTCTTTAACCATTAAGAACCATGGACTCTCACCAGCACCATTAATAATATCAGAAAGCGGAACAAACGTATTTACTGCAGCACCAAAACTATTCTTAGTACCAGGTTTCAATCCAGGATCTGATAAAAATACGAGACCTTCCTCATTTGCCGCTAATAATGCTAATAAATGTCCTCCATCTGTATATTTTCCTTTACCTACTCTAATTAAAGCGGGATTGCCTTCTTTTAAATGATTCAATAAAATATTAGAATTTTCATGACTTAATTTATAATAAGTGTTATTTACAACTTGTAGACCTAATTCTTTAAAAACTTTAGTCGCCGTAGTATCACCAGAACATTCTGAAGAACAGTTACGATAAGTCTTTGTCTCTTTTAATAATGTATATGGATTAAACAACTCGCCATTACTAGAACGTTTTTCCCATTTTGAAAGAATTATTGCAACGGAAGTAATACTGCACCCAGTCGAATAAATAGGTCCACAAGTTTTCGTAGAATAATAACAATATGATTCATCTCTAAAATCCCCTTGTTTAAAACACGTGTATGGTCTTAAACAATGATAACCTTTATCACTTATATATTCACTATAAACAATTGATTGATCTTTTTCAACAAGACAATCAATTTTATTAACATTACCTGCTATATCTTTAATATTAACTGATACATTTTCTAATTTACCTAGAGGTATTTTATAATTTTCATTTTTTATATATGAACTACTATGAGAACCCGATATATAATTATAAACACAGGATTCTTCACTAACATCTTTTATAAAAACCTCTGTATAATCTTTATAAGTTACAGCATTACATATTGCTTTAGGTACTACTTTATCAATATTTGAAATTTCTACCTGCTTCTTAATAAAATTATTATTGTTATCATAAAATATAAAATTATAAACGTCATTCTGTGTTACCACATATTCAACCAAATTACCAGTTATAATAGTCCCATTAGGTAATAAAGTATATTTATAATTATCTCCTGTTACCATAAAAATTATTTTAACTTCAGTATTAACGTTTTCAATTGGTGTAACTA
>JAZULI010000205.1:0-11572 GCA_045603025.1 Bacilli bacterium | reverse complement strand
CCTGATATAAGTGAAACGACAATTGAAAGAATTTTAAATAAATTATTTAAAGAAGATAAAATTGTTAAAATTTCTGGTGGTAGATATACAAAATATAAATGGAATAATTAATTAAATAGGCTGTTGTTAAATTAAATAATTAATTTTATCAAGAGTCTTTTTTAATTTACATTTTATTTCTTTATTTAATCTTTTATGATAATAATTAAACCAAACTTTTTTATTAATATTATTATTTAAATACATAGCGTATTATTATAAGTTATTAAAATAGAAACAATGATTAATTATTAAAAACATGGTATATCTTTTTTTTATATTCATATTATTAATTGAATGGAAGGGATTTATGGATAAAAAAGAGATAATTAAAAACATTGCCTTACGAACAAAGGGAGATATTTATTTAGGGGTAGTAGGGGCAGTCCGAACAGGGAAAAGTACATTTATTAAAAAGATGGTTGAGACATTAATTGTTCCTAATATTGATGATGAGTATGATAAAAAAAGATGTTTAGATGAAATACCACAAAGTGCTCAAGGGAAAACGATTATGACAACGGAACCTAAGTTTGTTCCTAATAATGCAGCGAAGGTTACGATTGATGATTTTGATTGCAATATTAAGTTAATTGACTGTGTAGGATATGTAATTGATGATGCTAAAGGTATTGAAGATGAAAATGGACCTCGAATGGTAAAAACACCTTGGTATGATGATATGATACCATTTTCGGAAGCAGCTGAGATAGGTACAGAAAAAGTTATTAAAGATCATTCAACAATTGGAATTGTAGTAACAACTGATGGTAGTTTTGGGGAATTTAAAAGAAAAGATTACCTTGAAGCTGAAAGTAGGGTAATAGATGAATTAAAAGAATTAAATAAACCATTTATTGTTTTAATGAATACAACTCATCCAACAAATCCAGAAACGGTTAGCGAGGTTAATGAATTAAGAAATAAATATAGTGTTCCGGTATTACCAATTAATATTGAGAATATGAATGAAAAAGATATGTATGATATTTTAAGAGAAGCCTTATATGAATTTCCAATTATTGAAGTTAAAGTGAGAATTCCGGATTGGATTAGTGTTTTAGATAATACTCATAAATTAAAAAAATTATATATTGATAAAATTAAAGAAAGTGTTTTTGAAATAGATAAATTAAGAGATATTGATAATATTACTAATGCTTTTATGGATATTCAAGAAATTGAAAAAGCTTATTTATCAGATGTCAATCCAGCAACGGGGGAAGTAATTGTTACATTAGATGCGCCAATTGAACTTTATAATGATGTTTTAAATGAAATAATTAGTATTGATATTACAAATAAGAAAGAAGTATTAAAATTATTTCAAGAATATAATACCGCTAAGATGGAATATGATCAAATTAAATATGCTCTTAAAATGGTTAAACAAACAGGTTATGGGGTAGCGTCACCAACCTTAATGGATATGCATCTAGATACACCAGAAATTACTAAACAAGGTACACGTTTTGGGGTTAAATTAAAAGCAAGCGCGCCATCTATACATATGATTAGAGTTGATGTTAATTCAACATTTGAACCTATTATCGGTAGTGAAATTCAAAGTAGGGAACTAATTAACTATTTGATGAAAGATTATGAAAATGATCCAAGTAGTATTTGGAAAAGTGAAATATTTGGAAGAAGTTTAGATGTTATAGTTCAAGAAGGTATTCAATCTAAAATTAGTTTAATGCCAGATAATATAAGATTTAAATTACAACAAACGTTAACTAAAATAGTAAATCGTGGTAGTGGTAATTTAATTGCAATTGTTTTATAAAAGATAATTTATTATTATCTTTTATAATTAATTTCATAAAACTATTGCGATATTGAAAAAAATATGATATATTAATTATGCTTAGATGATAGAAAGTAGTCGATATTTGATGATTACGACATTTATTATTTTGAATATTTAATTTCGATGGACTCGGTTATTTGATTTAATATTATGTCTCTATTTTTTAATCATTTTGATTATGTACCATTTTGGTACCGTGCTTTTGCACTTCATCATAATTTGATACATTCTGTTTTGGGTAAGAAAAAACTATATGTAATATATAGTAACTATCGCCTCTAAGTATTATACAATTGTTCATGAGAAAGAAAACTCTAAAGATTAATGGTTGTGGTAAATACTGATAATATTTATTTTATATTTATATTAGTTGGTTCTAATGTAAATGATTACAATTTTTTTAAAAACTCAAAAACAATATGTTTTATCAGAATATATTGTTTTTTTGTGTCAAATTTTGTGTAAAGATAAAAAAAGTTTAAAAAAACTGTTGCTATTCTTTTTTATATATAGTATATTAATATTGCTTAGATGATAAGAGATATTTTTAAAGATTAACCTAATAGGAACTTATTTCCTCGCTATTGTATTAACAATATGCTTTGTATGCTGTGCATACTGAATAGTCTTGTGATTATTCTGTTACTTTATGTAACTAGTATTACTTATATGTAATACTCTTTGGTTTTTCGATTTCCTTCTTTTATTTATGGTAAGAAAAGTCATATGTGGTGTATGATCATTATCGCCTCTAGGCATGACAATTGTTTATGAGAGAGAAACTCAAATGATAGGTAGTTGTAGTAAATACTGATAATATTTATTAAATATTTATATTAGTTGGTTCTAGTATAAATTGTACAACTTTTTCTAAACTCGATTCAATATGCTTTATCAGAGTATATTGTTTTTTGTTGTATGAAATGTTATAATGTTAGATATAAAAGTGTGGTGGTTGTGTGAAAAAGAAATTGATTAATGAAAAAAAGAAAATGATTAAAAATTTTAAAAAGTATAAAAAGAATATTATTAAATTTTTTAAAGAAGGAAATAAAAAAGAAAAAATTAAAAAATTATTCGTAAATATTAATAGATTTTTACTTAAACATAATGTTTATTTAATATTATTATATACTCTTCCTTTTTTGGTAATGGATATTGCAAGTAGGTTGTGGGCAAGTGATGTTACGATTTATGAATTATGGACATTTTCACCAAGAGTGTTTTCACTTTCTTATATTATTCTATTAATTGGTTTAACTTTTAGTATTAAAAGTAAATATAATAAAATATTGTATGTAACAAGTTATATCATTTTTTTAATCCTTTTTCTTGTAAATGGGGTTTATTATTATACTACGAATAATTTTTTTGATTTTAGTATGTTAGGTTTAGCTGGTGAAGGTAGTTCTTATTTTATTGATGCTATCGCTAATTGTAATAAATGGGTTTATATTATAGCAATCTTACTAATTATTCTTTTTGTAGTAAATATGAAGTTATTTCCTAAAAAGGATTTATATTGTAAAAGAAATATCTATATTGTTTTAATTATTTTTCTTTGTTTACACATAATTGCAAAGAATGATTTAGGAAAAGCAAATTTTGAACTTACTTGGGATACTTGGCGTACTCCTAGAAATATTTATAATAATTTTAATGATAATAATAAATGTATGGCTATTTGTGGTTTTTATGAATATATTATTCGTGATATTTATATAACTTATATTAAACCTGAAGAAAAGCGAAGTGAAACGGAAAGTAATTTCTTAGAAGAAGTTTTTATTGAAGAAAACAATAGTTATTCGAAAAATAGTTATACTGGAAAATTTAAAAATAAAAATGTTATCTTTTTACAATTAGAAGGTATTGATAATTGGTTATTAACAAAAGAAATAATGCCTAATACTTATTCTTTATTAAATAATTCAATTAACTTTACTAATCATTATTCTTTTTATAATGGTGGTGGTAGTACTTTTAATAGTGAATTTGCGGTTAATGTTGGTTATATGACACCGTTTACGTATCCACAAAATGCTTATTCATTAAATAAAAATGATTTTCCTTATTCACTGGCTAACTTATTAAAAGAAGAAAATTATAGTATTAAAGCTTTTCATATGAATAATAGTGAATATTATAGTAGGGGAATTAATTATCAAAATTGGGGATATGATAAATATTTTGGTTTAAAAGATTTAGGAGTTTATAATGATTCATCATATGAATTAGATCGAGAACTTATATTAAATGAAATTTTTTATGAAGAAATGTTTAAGAGTCCTTCTAAGTTTGTAAATTACATTATTACTTATAGTAACCATTTACCATTTTCATCAACAAGAGGTGTTTGTAAAAGACTAATTTACAAAGATTATGAAAAGAAAATGGAAAATATGAGTGATTTAGAAAAAGAAGAATTTATCTTATCACTTAACTTATCGGAAGAAGATTGTATTAAAAGACAAGCGAGAGAAACTGATTATATGGTTGGTTTATTAATAAAAGCGTTAAAGGATAATAATTTATATAAAAATACCATAATTGTTGCCTTTACTGATCATTATTTATATACTGTATCTGATAATGAAATTTTAAAAAATAATGGAAAAGATACCGAAACTAATTTAATTAATAAAACACCATTCTTTATTTGGAATGCTGATATGAAAAAAACAACAGTTACGAAAGTTACTAGTCAACTAAATATTTTACCGACAGTTTTAAATTTATTAGGTGTTTCTTATAATGAAAAATGGTATGTTGGGGAAGATGCACTTGATAAAAATTATTCCGGTATTGCTGTATTTAGTGATTTATCATGGTATGATGGAAATGTTTATGTTGTTGATGGTATAGTTTCTAATGGTAAAAAAATAAGTACTGAAAATCTTGAAAAGAAAAATAGTTTAGTTGAATATATGGTTAAAAAGAATGATTTAGTTTTGAAATATGATTATTTTAAAGAAATAGTTAATTAATTAAAAAAGAAATACTTACAAATTAAAGAAGTATTTCTTTTTTTAAAGGAAATGTAAAAAAACAATAATAATATTTATAGGGAGCATATATTTTGAGTGTCTACCTCCATAAAAAGAGAGGAGGTGAAATAATGGTAAAAAGGATTTTTATTATAAAAGTTCTTCGACATATAATTATTATTTTGTTACTCCTTACTATCATGGTAATTGTAATAAAAAAATAGACACTCAAGTTTGAGTGTCAACCAAACAAGGTAGACATTCAAACACCAATTGAATGTTCCCTTTTTTATTTTATTCAAGTTTCCTTGATAAATACATTTTATCATATATTAAATTATTTTGTAAATATTTTAAAAATTTTAAAATGGAAAATTAAGATTAAAAACTACAATAATAATTATCATTAAAAATAATACATATATAATACTTAGAATAGTTATTAATAATTTAGTAAGTTGCTTATTTTTTATTTTATTTTCAATAATTTTTTTAGGTTTTTGATAGAATGTTGTTGCTAATCCTTCTTCAAAAATTTGTTTAATATAAGTATTATTCATTTATATCACCTTCTTCAATATCATTTATGGTTACTTTACTATCATGAGGAATAGGTTTCCATGTTACTTTTGTAAATAGGGCAATATAAGTTGTATATCGACCAATTATATCAAAGGTTGGCCAGGTAAAGATATAAAGTAATTTTTTATGAAAAGGGATTTTTTTAATTCTTGCATCTTCAACAATAAAAAGATAAATAGCAACCCACATATTTTCAATATATTTACCAATTCGGTAAAATAATCGTGACCATATAACAATAAGCATACTCATAAATAATGCTTCAATTCCAGGATTTACGTAAATTCGTAAATTGAATAAACTTTGGAATAATTTGGCAAGTAGGGTTGAACCTGCAAATAAATGAACATTACTAATTCCTGTTGAATAACGATAGAATGAAAAGATAATAACATAGCATACTAACCAACGGAAAATATTTATAACGGAAATTGGGGTTAATTGAACTAGGGTATCAAATGATGCAAAACGATGTCTTATTGATTCAACAAAAGAAAGAAGGTAATCTTTAAATGATGTTTTTTTCTTCTTTTCTTTATTTTTTAAAAACAGTTTACCAAAGAAGATATTTAAAAATAATTTAGGACCTGATTCAACAAAGGCTAGTAAGTGTCCCTTTGACCAACGTAAACGTTGTCTTAAGGCAATTTTTAAACTAGTTGGTTGTTCATCATAAAATTCAGCTTCATCATTATAAGTTATTTCATATCCCATACTAACAGCATCAGCGGTTAAGGCACGGTCTTCGGTAATTGAAGTATATTTCCAACCATCTTTTATAATTTCATTGGCAAATAAGAATCCGGTTCCTTGAATGTTGGTTGCAAGATGTAAAACGGAACGAGCGCGGTGATTTGATCTTATTGATCTAATCCAATGTAGAGCATAAGTAGATGATATCCAATTTTCATCAAAGTTTTTAGTATTACGATATGATGTAATAATTTTTTCACCTGATTCAAAGGCATCATTCATTCTAGCGATATAATCTTTTTTTAATAAATTATCAGCATCAAAAATAAAATATCCTTCAAATGATTCAATTCCATAATCTTTTCTTATATTTTCAACTAGAAATTGAAGAGCAAATCCTTTGGTTTTATTAACATCATCAAAACGTTCATAACAAATACAACCTTTATCGCGAACAATTTTAGCGGTATTATCTGTACAATTATCCGCCACAACAAAGATTGTTAAAAGATTTTGATCATAATCTTGTCGTTTAATACTATCAATTAAATTACCAATAACATTTTCTTCATTGCGTGCTGCAATCATTATCGCGTATTTATGATAATTTTTAGTATGTTTAAACTTTCTAGTAAATAAAAGTCCAATTAACCAATAAAATGTTTTATGAATAACAATAATACTTAAAATTAATCCTAAAACATCATATATTTCTTTGCATGATTTATAACTATTTCCAATATTTTCTATAATTCCTAATACTTCTAACATAACTACCTCTTTTTAATATTTAATATCTAATTCCTTTAATTTATTAACTAACTTTTCTGCGGCCATTTTACGGGCACTAATTTCATTTTTTTCATCATTTGTAAGTTCAGAAATAACTTTGCCATTAGAAAGACGAAAAATTTTATCAAAACCAAAACCATTACCTTCATAAATTTTATCGGTAATAGTACCTTTTAAAATGCCAGTTGCACTAACAATATTTTCATGATCAACATAAACTAAGGTGCAAACTGCTTCAATTCTTTTATCAGATAAATCTTTGGTTTTTTCAAGAAAAATTTTATTTCTTTCATAATCATCATCACTAATTCGATGTGTATTAATATTAGGCCAACGATTAAGTCCTAGGATTTCTAATCCCGAATCATCAGCGATTGTAGGAATAGATGTTAATTCAAAAATCTTTTTCGCTTTTTTATGCGCATTTTCATAATAACTATGACCATTTTCTAATATTTCGATATCAATATTAACATCACTTAAGGATAATATTTCTTGATCTTTAAAGATTTTTTTTATTTCATCTATTTTACCTTTATTATTACTTGCAAAAATCACTTCACACCTCATAAAAAATTATATCACACTCATTTACTTTTTAATACAAAATGTTTATACTATATATTAGGTGGTGTAAATGTTTGAAAATAAGAAAATAGTAATATTAGGATTTGCAAGAAGTGGTTATGCATCAGCGAAATTATTATTAAAAAGAAATAATGACGTTACTTTATGTGATTTAAAAGAAGAAAAATTCCATAATAGGGAACAAATTATGGAATTAAAAAGTTTAGGTTGTAAACTAGTATTAGGTAGTGAACCAGAAAATTTAATTAATGAAGATATTGATTATTTAATTAAAAACCCTGGCGTTATAATTGATCATCATTATGTACTAAAAGCTAGAAGTTTAAATATTCCTGTAATTAATGAAGTAGAATTATGTTATCAATTATTAAGAAAAGATATGACTTTAATTGGTATTACAGGAACTAATGGAAAAACAACAACAACAACACTTACGTATAATATTTTAAAAGAAGCATTTAAAGAACGAGTTCATTTAGCCGGAAATATCGGTTATCCTTTATGTAGTGTTATTGATGATATTAAAAAAGATGATATTTTAGTTATGGAAGTTAGTTGTCAACAAAGTGAAAATATTGATAAATTTCATCCAAATATTGCTTTAATTACTAATTATAGTCCAGCACATATTGATTTCTTTAAAACTTATGATAATTATAAAAAAGTTAAAAGTAAAATGTTTTATAATCAAAGTGAAGAAGATGTTGCTATTTTAAATAAAGATAATTCTGAAGTTTTAGAACAAATGAAAGATATTAAATCACAAATTAAATATTTTTCTAAAAATGAAAAAACAGATTGTTATTTAGAAGATGGTTTTATTTGTTATAAGAATGAAAAAGTAATGAATATTAATGATATTAAAATACCAGGAATGCATAATGTTGAAAACTGTATGGCGGCTATTAGTGTTGCTAAATTACTTAATGTATCTAATGAAGTTATAAATAAAGTTATTAGTAATTTCTATGGCGTTAGACATCGTTTAGAGTTTATTAGAGAAGTAAATGGTGTTCGTTATTATAATGATACGGAAGCGACAAATATTAAATGTACTCAAATAGCTCTTGCATCTTTTAGTAAACCAACTATTATTATTTTAGGAGGACTTGAAAGAGGACAAGATTTCGATGAATTAGTTCCTTTTATGAAAAATGTTAAAAATATTATCGCGATTGGTGAATGTCGTGAACGGGTTTTAGATTTTGGTAATCATTTAGGAATTAAAACTTATGTTTATGAACATTTAAAAGATAGTTTTTTAAAAATTAAAGAAATTAGTAATAATGGAGATATCGTTTTATTAAGTCCAGCTTCAGCTTCATGGGATCAATATAAAGAATGTGAAGAACGTGGTGATGAATTTCGAAAATATGTGGAGGAATTAAATGGAGATAATTAAAAATAGAGTATATAGGCATTTTAAAGGGGATTATTATTTAGTAATTGATATTGCTAAACATTCAGAAACTGATGAAGATTT
This sequence comes from Bacilli bacterium, assembly GCA_045603025.1. Lineage (GTDB taxonomy): Bacteria > Bacillota_I > Bacilli_A > RF39 > UBA660 > RUG12783. The sequence continues at coordinate 2,598 of JAZULI010000205.1, read as the reverse complement.
AGTAATTTATCGTTCTTTATATGAAAATGGAACTTTATATGCAAGACCACTTGCAATGTTTTCTTCAGAAGTAGATCATCTAAAATATCCTAATGTAAAACAAAAATATCGTTTTGAATTACAAGATATTGAAAGTAAAAATAAATAAAAAGGAGAATTTATGACAAAGATTAGAGATGTAAAAGGTAGAGAAATATTAGATTCAAGAGGTAATCCAACCGTTGAAGTTGATGTTATTCTAGAAAATGGCGTTATAGGAAGAGCTTGTGTACCAAGCGGGGCTTCAACAGGGGAAAGAGAAGCGTTAGAACTTCGTGATGGGGATAAACGTTATTTAGGAAAAGGTGTTTTAAAAGCGGTTAATAATGTTAATGGCCCATTACGTGATGCGGTTATTGGCCTTGATGCTAGTGACCAAAAAACACTTGATTATACAATGATAAACTTAGATGGTACCCCTAATAAAAGTAAGTTTGGGGCTAATGCTATTTTAGGAATTAGTATGGCTGCAATGCATGCTGAAGCAAATAATAAAAAAATCCCACTTTATAAATATATTGGTGTTGGTACAAAAATTCCGAGACCAATGATGAATATTATTAATGGAGGAAGTCATGCCGATAATAATTTAGATTTTCAAGAGTATATGATTATCCCTAAAAGAGATACCATTAAAGAAACTTTACGAGTTGCTAGTGAAGTATTTCATACTTTAAAGAAATTATTAAAAAATCGCGGCTTATCAACTGGTGTTGGTGATGAAGGTGGTTTTGCGCCTAATCTTTCGAATAATGAGGAAGCATTTAGATTAATTATGGAAGCTATTAGTATGGCAGGATATACTCCAGGAGTTGATGTTAATTTAGCCATCGATGTAGCAGCTTCTGAGTTTTATAAAGATGGTAAATATGTATTAGCAAGTGAAAATCGTAGTTTAACAACTGATGAATTAATTGATTACTATGTTAGTTTAGTTAAAAAATATCCAATTATTTCAATTGAAGATCCGGTTGATGAAAATGATTGGGAAGGTTTTAGAAAGATTACAGAAAAAATCGGCGATAAAGTGCAATTAGTTGGCGATGATTTATTTGTAACAAATAAAGAATGTCTAAAAAAAGGTATAGAAAATAAAGCAGGAAATGCAATTTTATTAAAAGTTAATCAAATTGGTACTATTACAGAAACCCTTGAAACTATTGAATTAGCAAGAGCTTATAACTATCAAACCGTTATTTCTCATCGAAGTGGGGAAACTGAAGATACAACGATCGCTCATCTTGCTGTTGGACTTAATTTAGGTCAAATAAAAACAGGTTCAATTTCTAGAACTGATCGAATATGTAAATACAATGAATTAATTAGAATTGAGGAAGAATTAGAAAATAGAAACTAATTCAAAATATATGAATGAATTTAACAACATAATAAAAGATATATGCCAAGAATTAAATATTAAATTAACCTTTTTATCCGATAATTGGGTAATGTTTTTAGAAAAAGATGGAAAGATAAAATACATTGAAGGAAATCGTTTTTCTTTAAATAATCATGCTATTGGCAATATTATGAATGATAAAGGATTATTTTATGACTTAATGGTTTTAAAAAAATATCCTATTATTGAACATAAAGTTATTTTTAAAGATACTAAAAAAGAAGAAATACTAAATTATTTTTATAAATATAATTCAGAAATTATTGTAAAAGGTAATATTGGAATGTGTGGAAAAGAAGTATTTCTAATTAATGATATAAATACTTTATTTAATAAAATTAATGAATTATTTAATACACAATATTCGATAAGTTTATGTCCCTATTATAAAATCTTACATGAATATCGAGTTATTGTTTTAGAAAATAAAGCTAAACTAATTTATGGAAAGAAAAGACCAGTTGTAATTGGAACTGGTGAAAGTACTTTGTTAGAATTAGCCAAAGTATTTAATAAAGATTATTTTGAAAATAAAGAAAATATTACTTTTAATCCTAATTATATTCCTAAAATAAATGAAGAGGTTGTTCTTAATTTTCAATTTAATTTATCTAAAGGATCTATTTCTTTTTTAGAAATAGATGAAGATTTAAAAAAGAAAATAATTAATCTTGCTTTAAATGTTGCAAATGATTTAAATATTAGTTTTGCAAGTATCGATATTATTGAAACAATTGATCATAAATTAATGGTAATGGAAGCCAATAGTGGAGTAACATTATCAAAGTTTATTAAACAACATAAGAATGGTTATGAGATAGCATATAATATATATAAAGAAGCGATAAGTAAAATGTTTAAGGAGTAAAATTAAATATTATAATGATTTTGATAATACATTATTTAATACTGAAGAATTTTATAGTGATTTACTAAAAATATTAGAAAAATATGAAATTGATGAAGAAAAAATTAATCTATGTTATGTAAATAATTTTTCTAATGAATTATTTAATCCTATTAAAATAGTTAATAAATTAAGTCAAAAACATAAATTAAAAGAAGAAATTAAAAATGAATTAAATTTATTTTTTAAAGATATTTCGAAATATTTATATAATGATACTATTTCTTTTTTAGAATACTTAAAAAGTAAAAAT
>JAZULI010000204.1:0-2145 GCA_045603025.1 Bacilli bacterium | reverse complement strand
ATTATATATATAGGTGATAAAGTCAAAATAAAAAATTCAATAGTAGGAGATAAAAATGTCAATTAAAATTAATAATAAGAATAAAATAAAAAACTCGATAATTGGAGATAATAATATAATTCAAACCGAAAAGAAGAAAATAAATATTTTGGTAGATATAATTATTCCAATATTAGTTGGATTAGTAATTGCTGGTATTGTATTTTATATAGGATGTAATTAATCCAAAAGAGTAACACACTACGCTATTGGCAAAGCCAATAACGGTGTGCAAAGGTGCTAAGCCCCTTTTGAAACCCCATATAGCATAATTTTAGCAAGGCATAAAGCCAAGCAAAAATTATGTTTTTATTTTCAAAACTTCGTGATGAAAATAAAAAAAGCCTATCGCCACTTTCATTGCGTTCGCAACAAAACGTGCCACGGCTTTCTATTTTTTTCTAAATCCTTTAAACAAGGATAATATTTTTTGTTTGTTCTCTTTTTTTGAAATTCTTTCTAATTCAAGTCTTTCTTTTTCTAATTTTTCTTCTATTTTCTTACGATATTCTTTAACATATTCCCAACTCTGATATAAATCAAACTCTTCTAATACATTTTTTAAATCTACAGGTAAATCTTTTATTTCAAATCCTCTAAGTATTTTAAAATTATAATTTATACTAGTTTTAGCAAGTACCATAAAATCAGTAGGAGTTAAAGAATATCTTTTTAAAAAATTATTTAGTGATGATCCTTCAACTTGACCATATTTTACTAATAATTCTAACAATTCTTTTTCTTTCAAATCATTTTCTACTACTTTTCCGACAGTTGAATGTTTAAAATTATAACTCCTTAAAACTTTATCTAAATCTAATATTAATTCCCCATATTCACCATTATATTTAACTAGGTAACCTTTCAAATAGCTTAATACTAATCTCATAAATGTTTCATTACTGATATTATGTTTATTTCTAAATTCTTTAATTTTTGCTAATCTATCATCGTTAGGGATGGGATTGCAAGAACACCTTATATCACAATTCCAAAAAGCATTATAACCACAAGCAGTTTTTTCACTTGTATTTAACCCACCTAGTAAATATTGTAATTGTAAATCTTTATCTTCTAATTCTCTAATTTCATCTTGATGTAAACTATTCATAAACAAAACCTCCTAAAATCTATTTCTTACATTGATACATTTTTCATAACCGTGTAAATCCTTTTTTCTATTTTCTTCTCCATCTTCTCTTATTTTACTATTTAATTTTTGTATTCCAAGTCTCAATAATTCTTTATTTAATACAAACAAAACATATTCTTCTTTCAAATCTCTATCTTCTTTTTCTTTTAATTTAGATATAGCTAATTCTACTTCTTCAATAGTTGAATAATTAGAAATAATTTTTTGTGAATAATCTAATTCTTCTTGTGTTAATTTTATAGTTGCATATTTATCAACTGGCATTTTACTCATATAATTATGAACTTCATTTGAAATTGAAATCATACTTTCATTACTTGTTAAGTATTGTTTAAAAATCTCTTTGTATTTATTTTCTTCCTTTACTAGTTTTAAAATTTCTATTTCTTCATTAGACAATTCTCTTGCATTTTTATTTAAAAGTTGTTCTATATTCCAATGTTTTGGGATATATTCAATCCACTTTAAATAAGTTGTTAAATTTTCACGAGGTGTTGCAAAATTATATTCCGTCTTAATTCTTTTTGTTTCAAGTAACATATTATCACTCCCATTTGTATTAACTATTTTACCATAAAATTTATAAATTTTATTATTTTTTGATACATTTTATGAAAAATATGGTATATTTATATTAGTTAGTAGTTATTACTACCTACAAATTTGCATCTAGTGGTTGTTATACTTCCACCAAAAGGGTGCCATTTGGATGTTACTCCAACTTTTGGAATTAAATATACTTAAAACGCTTGATTTTAAACGAAAAATCAGCGTTTTTAATTTTTAAAATTATAAAATTATAGATATTATGATATAATAACATTAGGAGTTATAATATGACTAACATTCAACTAAAAAACACTATAGAAGCGTTATCAAAAATTATAAATATAAGTGATGAAAAAAAAGAAGAATTGTATAGAAAATATTCTATTATGCCGGAATCTGAAGTA
>JAZULI010000203.1:0-8523 GCA_045603025.1 Bacilli bacterium | reverse complement strand
GGAAAATTATTACATAAATATTTTGTAATATTACTATTTTCTTCACCTTTTAACCATGCATTAATAATTCCATATTGATCTATATCATTCATCTCCTTAGTTCTAATTTGTAACTGAACTAATTGATTAAAAGGAGTATATACTGTTGTGTGTAAAGACTGATATTTATTTGTTTTAGGACTACTAATATAATCTTTAAATTTATTATGAATTGGATGATATAAACTATGAATTATTCCTAATAACTTATAACAATCAATTATAGTTGGAACAATTATTTTAATTCTTAAAATATCTGCTATATCCAAAATATTTGTACCATTTTTTAATCTTTTATATATACCATAAATATTTTTAGTACTTTTTTCGCAGTCAAACTCTATATTATAATTAGAAGATTCTTTTTTTATTAATGAAATCATTTCATCTAAGATAATACTTCCAGATTTAGTAATTTCTTCTCTTTTATTCGAAATTAACTGATAATTTTCATTATCTAAATATTTAAATGATAAATCTTCTAATAAAAATCTCACTTTATAAATACCTAAATAATAGGCAATTGGAACATATATTTCTAATGTTTCCCTAGCAATTTCAATTTGTTTACTTGGACTTTGAAATTCTAATGTTTCCATATTATGAACTCGATCCATTAATTTAATAATTATTATTCTAACATCTTGAAAAATACTAGTTGTTATTTTTCTAATATATTGTGATTTTCTTTCTTCTAAAGTACTACTGTCACTATTTCTAAATTTAGTAACTCCCACAACTAAATTAGCAATATCATCATTAAATAATTCACTAATTTCTTCTTTTTTGGTATCAGTATCTTCAATAACATCATGTAAAAGAGCAGCACAAATAGTATTAACATCAGCTTTTAAATCAATAAGTTTAGAGGCTACAGCAACAGGATGAATTATATAAGGTTCTCCACTTTTACGGAATTGTCCATTATGCTTATCATTTGCAAAGATTAAACATTCCTTTATTAATTTTAATTCATCTTCATTATAATTATTTAATAATTTATTAAGAAAATCATCAAAATTCATACTGCCTCCATTAATAAAAAAATAACCATATAAATATAGTTATTTTAAGATACAAGAATATTCTTGTTTTATTAAATTAAATGTTACTACTAATACTTCTTATATCTAACAACTAGATAGGTTTAATATTAAACCAATTTATAATAGTTGTCAATATAATAAGAAAAATTTATTTAGTAATACCTTTATAAATATCATTAACTAGTTTATAACTTTCTAAATTACCAATATCATATCTTTTCCCTGGCATTTCCATAGCATAAACCATACTTTTATCATATAACCAATTAATAAATGAACCTGGAGCATCTTTATTACACCCTTCTTGAAGAGCAATAGATACTTTTTTTACATCATCTCGGCAATATATATAAAATGGTGGCGTACACCAATGAGATTCCGGATTTTTAGGTTTCTCTTTCATTTCTAAAACTAAATCATCTTCTCTAAATTTAGCACAAGCACTTTTTTTTATTTTTTCTAAATTTTCTTCATAATAGCGCATAATACAAGTATGTTTTTTCTTTTCAAAATAATTTAAAAAATGATTTAAAGAAAAATCTAAAACATTATCACCAGCAATAACTAATAAATCTTCATCAATTTGTTTTTCATTTATAGCAAGTAAAATATCAGAAACAGCTCCTAATCGTGTCTCATTAGAAGTACTACCATCATCAATTAGAGTAATTTTATCTTTAACGATATATTGATCCATCCATGTTTTAAAATGATTAATAAATTTATGATTAGAAACAATAATATACTCTTCTATTTTTTTAGAAGTTTCTAAATCATCAATTAACCATTCAAGAATTGGTTTTTCTTTTACTTTTAATAATGGCTTAGGAAAATTTTCCGTTAATGGATATAACCTAGTAGCATATCCTGCTGCTAAAATAACACATTTCATAATAAAACCTAAAATTCACAACCATCAGCAGTTTCACAAAAATAAATTGCAAAACTATCTTTATATTGTGGAAATCTTTCTAAATATTTTTTTGTGATTTCATCATTAATTTCTTGTTCGTATTGAGGATTAATAATCGCTAAACAACAACCTTTAAATCCAGCACCACTAAATCTACCACCATAAACTCCATTGGTCTTACTCATAATTTCATGAATACATTTAAGTTCATCAGAGCCAGCTTCGTAGTTATTAATACTACTTTCACCACTTTCAAATGAAATCCTTCCAAATAGTTCTAAATCGCCATTTTTCCAAGCTTCAACTGCTTTTTCCACACGTTCCATTTCAGTATAATAATGTAACGCTCTTTTATACCAATTGGTAGGTAATTTTTCTTTATATTTTTCAAAAACATCACGATTAACATCACGTAAAACACTATCTTTATAATTACCATACTCCATATTATCATAAGCCTTTAAAGCATATGATGATGATTTTAATTCATCTACACGTGTATTATAAGCACTACCAACTAAAGTTCTTTTTACACCACTAAATATTATTGCAATTTTATATGCTGGCATTTTATCATTTTCTTTAATTAATTCATACTTTCCAGTACTAGTATCTAAATATAATAAATGATTCTTTTTACTATATAATTCACATGATTGATCAAGAGTCCCACTATTTACACCAACATAATGATTTTCTACTTCTTGGGATAATTTTATAACTTCTTCTTTAGAAAGACTTAATGAATTTGCAACACATAAAGCCTTCATAAACGATATGATAACCGCTGCCGATGATGATATTCCACCTATTGGTAAACTTCCATCAATTACAGCATAAATTCCCTTCTCAATTCCAAATTTATCATGTAATATTTTAGCTGTACCTCTTAAATAATCAGCCCAATCATTTTGTTTGGTATTAACATCAATTACACTATCACCTTTTGTTCCCTCAAAATTTAAACTAGTAGCTTCAAAAAGATGGTTATTGCTAGGAACATATGCAATAGTAATACCGTAATCAATAGCAAATCCTGTTACATTTCCTTTTTGATGATCAATATGCGCTCCTACAGGACAAATACGATAAGGACAAAATGAAAACAATACATCTTCATCTTTTATATCTTTATATAATAATTTTATTTTATTTATTAATTTGTTTTTAATATCTTGATTCATATATACTCCTTAGAAATGTCATTTATTTGTCAAAATTCTTATACCAATCAACAAATTTCTTAATTCCTTCTTTAAAAGTTGTTTTAGGTTCATATCCAAGTAATTCTTTAGCTTTTTTAATATCAGCATATGTTCTTTCAACATCACCTGGTTGCATTGGTAATTCTTTAATATTTGGTGTAATATTTAAAACTTCACCTATTATATTAATCATTTCCTTTAATGTAATTGGACTAGAATTACCTAGATTAATAATTTCATAAACATTTTCCTTTTTCGAAACATAATTAATACTTTGTTTAATTCCAAAAACTATATCATCAATATAAGTATAATCACGACTAGTTGAACCATCACCAAACATTGGAATTTCTTCACCATTTAACATAAGACCAGTAAATTTATTAATTGCAAGATCAGGTCTTTGACGTGGACCAAATACTGTAAAGAAACGTAACATTATAACATTTATATCAAATAATTGATGATATACATGAGTCATTACTTCATTAGCTTTTTTCGTAGCCGCATATGGACTAATAGCAAAGTCTACAATATCAGTTTCTTTAAATGGAACTGTTTTATTATTACCATAAACACTACTACTTGATGCCATAACTAATTTTTTTACATTATTTTTATTCATTGCTTCCAAAATATTTTGCGTTCCCATACAATTAACATCTTGATAAAGCATAGGATTTTCAATTGAAGGACGAACCCCGGCCATAGCTGCTAGATGAACAACTACATCTATTTTATTTTCACTAAATATTTTTTCTAATAAATCCTTATCTCTAATATCACCACGATATAAAGTATAATTAGGATTTAATAAAGCCGCTTTTATATTACTTTCTTTAATTGTTGGATCATAAAAATCACAAAAATTGTCTATAACTACTACTTTGTTATTTTCTTTTAATAGGTTGTCTGCAAGACTTGATCCAATAAATCCTGCACCACCTGTAATTAAATATGTTTTCATAATACACTCCCTTTTTTATTTTTCAATTGCCTATAAACATATATAATCTTATTTGTAATTTTATTTCCTAAAATCATTTTCGCTATTTTTTTTAATTTGTAGTTTCTAATAGCTCGTTTGGTTAAAAGAAATTGCATATTTGATTCATATTTAAGTTCACATGGATGACATACTCCACAACACTCACCATTAATCGGCGTGTGGCAAAACCAAATATGTTTCATTACATCTTCATATCCCCATTCTTTAATAATGTTAACCATATCAATTTCTGTTTTATTAATAATAGGAAAACTAAAATTCCCCAAAACCAACACACCTTCTTTTGTTGATTTTTTTTGATCTAAATATCCTATCCCATCTTTAAAAACTAATTTACCGTATTCATTAATAGCTTGCAAAATATGACTATTTTCAATTTCACCATCTTCTGTTCCTAACTCAATATTTTTATGATTAAGTGCGAATCTTGCCAACCAATCGTGTTGAGCTCCTAAATGTGTTTTTTCGGCTATTACCTTATATGCATCTGTTACTTCTTTATTATCAGGAATATCATCCTTATTTAAAATAATAATATCATTAAACTTAGCTTTCGTTTCTTTCTTTTGTTTTAACGCCATCAAAATATTATTCATTGCTTTTTTCTCATATTCAATGCTTTTACGATTATTATCAAGAATGTAATATGGTTGAATAATACATTCTTGCCTTGACAATTCAGCAATTCTAAAAGTAGAATCCCAGCCCCCAGTCCATAAAATCTCTATTTTTTTCATAAAGCCACCTATTAATACTTTCTTTTCCTTTTAATTAAACTCAATACATCTAAAAAATCATCTTTAAAAAACATAAAATTGAAACAAATAGTAATTATCAAACTAACACCAAAAATTTTAAATCCTGATAAAATCCAATTACTATATGAAATAATATTATCTAATGAAATGAATTTTGAAATTAAAATGATAATTATAGTTTCAAAAACTATCATAAAAACGCGTTTTAAACTAATAAATATACTACGTCCCAGAATATATTTATTAGTATGATATATAAATTCAATAGTTCTAATTGTCATTGAAATTATGGTTCCTATTGCCACACCAATTATTCCATATCTAATAACCAAAATAATAGAGATTACAATATTACTTATAGCCTCTACCCATGCACCATTTCTCGTTTGTTTAAAATGACCTGCTGCTAAAGTTATAGAACTATACGGAAGTCTAATTGACCAAACAAATTCAGATATAACGATTAACCAACCAAACAATGGTCTTATATAATTAACATCACTAATTCCCATAGTATAAACTTTAATAAATGGAACAATTAAAATTATAGAACATGAATAAACAATTGTAATAATTGTAAAATATATAAACTCATAAATATTGAAATTCTTATTTAATTTATCATTTTCTCTTTTAGCAATCATATCACCAAAAGAAGCATCAATGCCTCTTGACAACGCTTGAATTATTGATTTTATACCACGAACTATCATTGAATAAACTGAATAAACTGATACCTCAGTTAAAGTAGAAAAAAAAGTCAAAACAGCAATATCTGTATTATTATGAATTATTGCCGCAATATGTTGTACTAATCCGTCCCATTTATTTTTTAATCTATATGTAGAATCAGCATCTTTTAAATCAATGTTATACTTTCTTTTAATATAAATATTTTGAATAATTGGTCTCAAAATAAAAGTAAAACTACTAATTAATTTAACTAATTGAATACTTACATTAAGCCTAATTAAAACTACTATAACTACAATATTTAAAATATATGTAAAAATTTGAATTGTTGATGTAACATAAGTTTTTTGACTAGCTTGCAAATATAATTTATACGTCATTCCAAAATAATATTCAACAAAAGTACTTACTGAAATAATTACAATTAACGAAAATGTATAAAAATATGAAAAGTCATTTTTTACAATTAAAGGATAAATAAAAGATAAAACTGTTAAATACAAAAGGAAAACAACTGAGATGATTCTGAAAAACTTCTCTGCTGCCTTTAAAATATTTTTTATTTCATTTTCATCATTATTAGCAATTGGTTTATATAAAGTCGCTTTAACTACAGGTCCAATTCCTACTTCTAATAACGTTATATAAGAAAGAAATTGTGTTATTGAAGAAATCAATCCATTGACATTAGAACCATATGATTTAATAATTAATCTTGGTACAATTAAGCCAAAAATTAATACAATAATCTGTAAAAATAATGAAGAAACAACATTTTTAATTGCCTTTTTCTTTCGCATTTTTATTCACCTCTTGGTAATTTAATTTGATTCCCTAATTTTAAATCCCATTCCTGAGGATTAAAAGCTCCAAATCCAGAACTCGGAAAAAAAGTAATTTCACCAAAATATAACTTTCTATTTACTTCATACCAGTCAACTCTTACAAATGGAATATCTTTGGCTATTACTTTAGAGAATTCAAGCATTTTTTCATAATTTAATGGTTTCTTTATTTTTTTCTTACTATCAGCAAAATTTCTTTTAAACTCTAAAACATTCCAATCCTTATCATAAAAAGTTGCTTTAACACCATCATTACTAAAACGTTCTGAATAAACAAAGGTATATAAAGGTTCACCATTAAAACACATTACTTTATAATCAATTAAATCATTATCATCAATATCTTGCATATATTTTTCAATAACAATTCTTGGTTTTATATTTTTATAAGGCCATTCACGACCTGAATAATAATAATTCCTTTTTAATGATTGGGTAATTTTAGATTGTGTTTTTTTGATATCAAGATTTTTCTTATTCTTACAAATAACTAACCCACCCGAATCATGATTACATTTTATAACAAATTGATTGGGTAATTTATTAAAATCAATATCCTCAAATCGATCATATACCCCAATTAAAGGTATTAAATATTCCTTGCCAATTTTTTCCTCAATATATTTTCTAACTTCATATTTATCAACCATTTTAGTATACATTGGATTTCTATCATATAATTTTAACCATTGTAATTTTTCATTAAAAGTCTTGGGATTTTTTAAATTCAATTTTTTATTCATAATATATCTATATTTTATTTTTAAAAAGTTTTTATCACTAATTTTAATTTTATTAATTCCCATTAAATATATAATTTTATCAAACATTTTTTGTAATCTCCTTTATTATTTTCAACCATCTTGCATTAATTTTATCAACACTATAATTTTTCATTTTACTACTAGAATTCTTTGAAAACTTTTCTTGAAGATTTTGATTTTCTGCAAGTTTATTCATTGCTAATACAAGATTTTCAACATCATTTATCGGAATTAATATCCCATTTTCATTATTAGTAATTAATTCAAAAGGACCACCACATGGACAATCAGTTGATATAGATGGTACCCCCAATGCTAACGCTTCCATTAAAGCATTAGGCATTCCTTCATAATTTGAACTCAAAACAAACATACTAGCATCAATAATACAATCCATAATATTATTACTTACGCCTGGTAAAAAAACCTTATTTGATAAAGAAAGATTTTCTATTTCATTTTCTAATTTTTCTCTCAATGGTCCTTCACCATATATATATAATTCAAAATCACTATGATTTTTCACAAACTTATCAAATGAATTTATTAATAATATTTGATTTTTTTGTTCAGTCAATCTACCAACAGTAACAATTTTTTTCTTTCTAATCCCCTCATATATATTAGTTAAAAATAAATCATTAACAGGATTTGGAATTATAATAGATTTATTTCTAATACTTTTTTGAAAAAACATTTTTGCTTCTTCAGTTTGAAAAACCATAAAATTGGCTTTGGCATATAAAAATTTTGTCAATACTTTTTTTAAGTAGGTATTATAAATTGCTTTAGGATCATTTCTTTCTGAAATAATAAGTTTTGTTTTATTCTTTTTACATGCAATAGCTGAATAATATGAAGCACGTGGTAAAAAACTTATCACAATATCTGGCTTATTATCTTTTAAATACTTTGAAAGCAACTTAACATTATCAAAAATACTAATGACTTTCTTATATAAACTCTTCTTACCTTCTTTAATTTTAAGAGATTTATAAATCACTTTATCATCAAGTGAATAAGCGCATTCTCTATCTAACAAAGTTAAAATAGTTACATCATAATTTAGTTTAACTAAATAGTTAGATAAATTAGCAATAACTCTTTCAGCACCACCACAAGTCATAGTATCAATAAAAAAACATATTTTCATTTTATTACCTCACCAATTAAATTTATAGAATAATTTTTAATATGAAATCTATTAAAATTATTAATTCCAAAATTATAAATAATTAAAAATATTAAAAA
>JAZULI010000202.1:0-5063 GCA_045603025.1 Bacilli bacterium | reverse complement strand
TACCTCAAGAAGATATGCCATATCTTCCAGATGGACGTCCTGTTGATATCATGTTAAATCCACTTGGTGTTCCTTCTCGTATGAATATCGGACAAATTCTAGAACTTCATTTAGGTATGGCTGCTAAGAACTTAAATGTTCATGTTGCTACTCCTGTATTTGATGGTGCTAAGAGTAAAGATATCGCAGATATGATGGAAGAAGCAGGAATGGCTGCTGATGGAAAAACTGTTCTATATAATGGACGTACTGGTGAACCATTTGAAAATCGTGTATCAGTTGGTGTTATGTATATGATTAAATTACATCATATGGTTGATGATAAATTACATGCACGTTCTACAGGACCTTACTCATTAGTTACTCAACAACCTCTTGGTGGTAAAGCACAATTTGGTGGTCAAAGATTTGGGGAAATGGAAGTTTGGGCATTATATGCTTATGGTGCAGCTCATACATTACAAGAAATCTTAACTGTTAAATCAGACGACGTGTTAGGTCGTGTTAAAGTGTACGAATCAATTGTTAAAGGACAAGATGTAAATCAAGCAGGAGTTCCAGAAAGTTTTAGAGTATTAATGAAAGAATTCCAAGCCTTAGGTCTTGACTTAAAGATTGTTAACGATAAAGGTGAAGCATTTGATTTAAAACAAATTGAAGAAGAAGAATATAAAGATGATGTTAAATTAGATATTGACGAAATTGAATTTGCATCAAATGAAGAACTTGAAGAAGAATCAGATTGGGAAGAAGATTCAGAATTTGATTCCGAAGAAGATTTTGATGATTTAGATGATGAAGATATTGATTTCGAAGATGAAGGAGGGGAATTTTAATGATCGAAGTAAATAAATTTGATGCCTTAAAAATAGGTATTGCATCCCCTGATATGATTAGATCTTGGAGTTATGGTGAAGTTAAGAAACCTGAAACAATTAACTACCGTACTTTAAGACCTGAACGTGATGGTTTATTTTGTGAAAAAATATTTGGACCAACAAAAGATTTTGAATGTGCATGTGGTAAATATAAACGTGTAAGATACAAAAATATTGTTTGTGATCGTTGTGGAGTTGAAGTAACTCGTTCAAAAGTACGTCGTGAACGTATGGGACATATTGAACTTGCAACTCCTGTAAGTCACATTTGGTATTTCAAGGGCGTTCCATCTCGTATGGGATTAGTTCTTGATATGTCACCAAGAGATTTAGAAGAAGTATTATATTTCGTTAGTTATGTTGTTATTGATAAAGGTATTACACCACTTGAAAATAAACAAACATTATCGGAAAAAGAATATCGTACTTATTATGAAAAATATGGTTCAGGATTCACTGTTGGAATGGGTGCTGAAGCAATTAAAGAATTACTTAAAAAAGTTGATATTAAAACTGAAATAGAAAAAATTACAAAGGAACTTGAAACAGCTCAAGGACCTAAACGTGTTCGTTTATTAAAACGTATTGATGTACTGGATGCTTTTGATAAGTCAGATAACCGTCCAGAATGGATGATTATGGATTGTATTCCAGTTATTCCACCTGAACTTCGTCCAATGATTCAATTAGATGGTGGACGTTTCGCTACTAGTGATTTAAATGATTTATATCGTCGTGTTATTAACCGTAATAATCGTTTAAAAAAATTAATAGACTTAAATGCTCCACAAATTATTATTCAAAATGAAAAACGTATGCTTCAAGAAGCAGTAGATTCATTATTTGATAATGGTCGTCGTGGTAGAAGTGTTACTGGTGCTGGTAACCGTCCTTTAAAATCACTTTCTAGTATGTTAAAAGGTAAACAAGGTCGTTTCCGTCAAAACTTATTAGGAAAACGTGTTGACTACTCAGGTCGTTCAGTTATCGTTGTTGGACCAGATCTTAAAATGTATCAATGTGGTATTCCAAAAGAAATGGCGCTTGAGTTATTTAAACCTCATGTTATTCATGGGTTAACTACAAAGAAAAAAGATGGTGGAGAACCTATTTGTAGTAATATTAAAGCGGCTAAACGTTTAATTGAAAATAGAGATCCACAAGTTTGGGATATTGTTGAAGAAGTTATTAAAGAACATCCAGTTATGTTAAACCGTGCACCAACACTACATAGATTAGGTATTCAAGCATTTGAACCAAAACTAATTGGTGGTAAAGCAATTCGTTTACATCCACTTGTTTGTACAGCATTCAATGCTGACTTCGATGGAGACCAAATGGCTGTTCACGTACCTCTTTCAGAAGAAGCGATAGCCGAAGCTCGTTTACTTATGTTAGGTGCTAATAACATTTTACATCCAAAAGATGGTAGTCCAATCGTTACACCTTCACAAGATATGGTTTTAGGTAATTATTACTTAACAATGGAAAAAGCCGGACTTGATGGTGAAGGTCGTATCTTTAAAAATGCTAATGAAGCAATGATGGCTTATGAAAGAAGAGAAATTACTCTTCATACAAGAGTTGCTATTCCTGTACGTTCATTTAAACATAAATTATTTATTGATGAACAAAAGGATAAATATTTAGTTACAACTCCTGGTAAATTAATTTTCAATGAAATTTTACCTGATTCATTCGCTTATATTAATGAACCTAGTGATGAAAATATTACAAGGATTACTCCTAATAAATATTTCTTACCAATGGGATCTAATATAAAAGAAGAAATTAGTAAAATGCCTTTAGTAAAACCATTTGCTAAAGGAACATTAGAAAGCATTATTGCCCAAACATTTAAACGTTATAAAACAACAGAAACTAGTATGATGCTTGATAGATTAAAAGATTTAGGATTTAAATATTCTACTATCGCTGGTATTACTGTATCAGTTGCTGATGTTAAAACTAGTGTTAATAAAGATAAAATTGTTGCTGATAGTAATAAACTTGTTGAAACTATTAATAAACAATATACTCGTGGTTTAATTACTGAAGAAGAACGTTTCGGAAAAGTTATTGAAACATGGAATAATGCTAAGAATGAAGTTCAAAAAGAACTTGAAACTTATGCTAAAACAGAAATTGATAATCCAATATTCATGATGATGAATTCTAAAGCTCGTGGTAATATTTCAAACTTTACCCAACTTGCTGGTATGCGTGGATTAATGGCTAAACCTAATGGTGAACCAGTAGAAATTCCAGTATTATCATCATTTAGAGAAGGTTTATCAGTATCTGAATTCTTCTTATCAACTCACGGTGCTCGTAAAGGTAGTGCCGATACTGCGTTAAAAACAGCGGATTCTGGTTACTTAACTCGTCGTTTGGTTGATGTATCACAAGATATCATTGTAAAAGAAGAAGATTGTGGAACTGATCAAGGTGTTGTAGTTAGAGCATTTATAAATGATAAAAATGGTTCAGTTATTGAAAAATTATATGATCGTATTGTTGGACGTTTCTCTAACAAGAAAATTGTTAATCCTAAAAATGATAAAGTAATTGTTGATAAAGGTGAATTAATTACTGAGTCAATTGCTGAAAAAATTTGTGATTCAGGTATTGAAGAAGTAGAAATTCGTTCAGTTCTTTCATGTAATACTCATCATGGTGTTTGTGTTAAATGTTATGGACGTAACCTTGCAACTGGTAACTTAGTTGAAGTAGGTGAAGCTATCGGTGTTATGGCGGCTCAATCAATTGGGGAACCTGGTACGCAGTTAACAATGAGAACATTCCATACTGGTGGTGTTGCTGGTGGAGAAGATATTACTCAAGGTCTTCCTCGTGTTCAAGAATTATTTGAAGCACGTAATCCAAAAGGTAAAGCTACTATCGCTGAGATTAGTGGTAAAGTTACTAAGATTACTGAAGATCATGGTAAATATAAAATTAGTGTTGCTAATGATGTTGAAACAAAAGAACATGTTACAAATTATGGTGCAAAATTAAGAGTAGCTAAAGGTGATAAGGTAATGCCTGGTGATAAATTAACTGAAGGTGCAATTAGCCCTAAAGAATTATTAACCGTTACTGACCCACTTACTACTCAAGAATATATTCTAAAAGAAGTTCAAAATGCTTATCGTAGTCAAGGTGTTGAAATTAGTGATAAACACGTTGAAATAATTGCAAGAAGAATGATTAGTAAAATTAGAATTATTGAGTCTGGTGATACAAGATTATTACCTGGTTCTCTTGTTAATTTCTTCGAATTTACTGAAGGTAATAAAGAAGTAATTATTGAGGGTAAACGTCCTGCTACTGGTCGTCCAGTATTATTCGGTATTACTAAGGCTTCTCTTGAAACTGATTCATTCTTATCTGCTGCATCATTCCAAGAAACAACAAGAATCTTAACTGATGCTGCTATAAGAGGTAAAGTTGATCATTTACAAGGTCTAAAAGAAAACGTTATTATTGGTAAATTAATTCCAGCTGGTACTGGTATTAAAGCTTATCAAAATGTTGATTATGATCTTGCTAATCAATTTGCACCTGATGAACCATTAGAAGTATTTGAAAACGAATTTATGGAATAATTAAAAGGTATAGTCGAATGACTATATCTTTTTTTGTTAGTATAATTTTGATTAAATTAAAGGATAATAGAAGAAAGATTAAATATATTGATATTTTGGCAATATTACGATATAATTTAGGCGTTTGGAGGGGGTTATGCCATCATATATATCCCATGCAATAATGGGAAAAGATTTGTATAAAAATTTATTATTAGACAATAAATTATTACGTATTTTTTTTAAGGAAGAAGAAGTAAGAGGTTATTGTCTTGGTATTGATTTTGCATCATTATCAAAAAAGGTTAATAATGACCCACATAATTATAATACTCAAGATTTTTTTATGAATATATTCAAATATATTAATGATAATAAATTAAATGAAAGTGAACATATTATGGCTTTTTTATATGGTCATATAGCTCATTATTTTCTTGATACTAATGTTCATCCTTTAGTTTATTATTTTGATTGTGGATGTCAAAATAAAGGGCCATTTAATAATCATTATTTAATAGAAGGATATTATAATAGTTATTTAACAGAAAAATTGTTAAATAAAAATATTATGGAAATAAAACCTGAATTTTTTAAT
>JAZULI010000201.1:0-1946 GCA_045603025.1 Bacilli bacterium | reverse complement strand
TTCCCTATTTACTTTTATTATTTCATTCTGATAATCCTCTAAATCAATATAAGTTATATCTGAAATTTCAGAGAATATACTTTGATATCTATAAAATAATCCTGGGGCATACTTCTTAAAAAAATTATTAATAAAATCCATTTTCTATCATACTCTTTAAAAATAATATTCATTAAAATTTAAAATCATCTTGAAAATAATCATTATGATTACCCTCTTTTAGTTTCATTGTTGATTTTACATTAGCACTTAAATTATCACATTCTGTTTTAATAGTTTTCAACTGCAACAAAATCTTATCCCTCTCATTATTAATATTCCTTATATTAATATATGGATAAATACATTCACGGAACATATCATATTCAATACTACTATACGGATAAGTATTTAATTGTTGACATATCTCTATTAAAATCCTTCCTAAAAATTTATTCATTTCTATTTTAACTCTTTCCCTTATTATCTTATCTGAATCCAAATTTTCTTTCATTAATCTGACAATTTCTGCATATGCAAATGGCAAATCATCATCAGAATAACCCTCTTCCCGTATCCTTTGTCTGCGGATTTCCTTTTCCTCTTCTCTTCGGAGTTCATCTTGTTTATCTTCTTTTTTTTTCGCTTCACGAATAATATCTTCAATTGTCATTATTTTTTTAAACTCATCTCCTTTTTATACTATTTTATTTTTATAATACTTAGAAAGAACATTATACACCATATGACTATCCTTCTTCTTAGTGGGATAGATTTCTGCAAATTTTCTCATACAAAAACCAATATCCTCCTCACCACCATATTTATCATATAATTCTTGTGAGATTTCATGGATACTAATAGGAACTTGTTTACTATCCCATATTTCCATGAATATTTTTTCAATTTTATTCTTACTACGATAAATATATTCAATAGGATATTCTTCATTTAACATTCTATAAATATACTCTGTATGATGTTTTGGGTCTTTTTTATACATCTCATCAACATCATACTCATCGAAATATTTATAAACTTCCTTTCTTATACTCATTTTAGGTATCCCACTTTCAGATTTATGTTTAATTTCTATTGATGTTGGTTTGCATTTTAAGAATTTTTTAAATCCCTTATCTGTTATGGTATTTATTACAACCCCCTCTATTGCTAAACGATTATTATATTCTTGATAAGTTTTATTTATCTTTTCAAGTAATTCTTTCATTCCAGAGATTGCATCTTCTATAAAAGGATATTGATAAGATTGTTTATTAAGATAATTTTTATATTTTTTACTGACAAATTCAATATACCATCCATCATTTTGCTTGTATAATTCAAAGATAGTGTCAGGTAATTGAAATCCAAAGGACTCAATATATGATTTATTATTAATAAAATCCGTTTCGTATATGCTAATTAATTTTGCATCGATACCAACATCATAATGTAGAATATCATGTTGATTTAGTATACCATATAATTCAAATATGAGTATGCCCTCATTTTCCTTATAATAATCAATTATAGATTTTTGATTAATTTTATTAAATAATTCCATGAAATGAGTGTCTGCTACTGGTCTGCCTCTTGTTTTTGGTATTATCTCAATTATATCTCCTTTTTCATTTTTTAAAGGATAAATTATTAAACATGACCCATCAAGTTTTTCGTAACAGAAATTAACCATTCCCATTTCTGCACTTATGTCTTTTGGTTCTTTAAAATAATGGATTTTTGGCATAGATTGTATGAATTGTTCTGTGGGATTATCATTTACTGAAGTTATTATCATACTCCCTAAATATCGATTAGGTTTTCGATTAATATATCCACTTATTTTATTTCCTTTTGGTGTTTCTTCATTGAAATAAAGGAATTCTTTTATTTTTATATTATTAAAATATTTTTCAGATAGTTTTTCTAATTCAGATTTATTTAATCTCATAAAATATCATAACTCC
>JAZULI010000200.1:0-1909 GCA_045603025.1 Bacilli bacterium | reverse complement strand
TAAAACAAACATTCAAAGGATTTTTAAAATGTGCGTATAATGATATTTATCAAATTGCTGATGATATAAATAATAATATTATTGAATATGCTATTTTACCAATTAATTATCTTGAAATGTATGCAATATATGATGAATATATTGAATTTTCTGAAAAATTAAATATTATTTTAAATAAAAAAACAGAAAAAGAGATTGAAGATGAAATTCTAAAAAAAGATATTAATGAACCTTTTTCCATACTTTTAATAGGTGTAGATACTTTATCTTCTTCATATAACGCCGATACTTTATTAGTTATTACCTTTAATCCAGAAACATTAACAGCTACAACTCTAAGTATTCCACGTGATACATATACTACCTTAGCGAATGGCACTAAACATAAAATAAATGCTTCCGGTTGGAGTGGTGATCAAGCAGTTGTTACAACTGTTAGTAATTATTTAGATATCGATATTGATTATTATGTAAAAATTAATTTCACTGGCGCAGTTAGTCTTGTTGATGCATTAGGTGGAATTCAAGTAGATGTTCCTTATAGTTTTTGTGAACAAAATAGTAAAAGAATGTGGGGTGAATATACTATTTATGTTGATAAAGGATTACAAACATTAAATGGTGAACAAACCTTAGCATTAGCAAGAAATAGACATTACTGGCAAGATCGATGTGATAGTAAGTATACAAGTACTGGATCTAGAAATGATTTTATTCGTGGACAAAACCAACAATTAGTTTTTAAATCTATTTTAAATCAATTAAAAAATATTGATAGTCTTGATACATTATATAAAATATTAGATTCCTTAGGTAAAAATATTACCACTAATATGCCTAGAGAAACTATTTTATCTTTTTATAATTTAGGAAAAACTATTTTAAAAAAGATAGAAGGTCAAAATTTATCGGAAGCAATTAATATTCAAAAATTATTTTTTACTAGTTATAATTTAACAATTAGAATAGGTAATATGGATCTATCAACTGTAGGACATTATGGTGGAAGTGTTGATGTTATAAAAAATGCTTTAAAAGAAAATCTTGGATTAAAAGATAAGGAAACAATAAAAACAATGTCCTTTAATATTAACAATCCTTACAAAGAAAATATTATTGGTAAAAATATTTATACTAATAAAAACGCACCAATATTACTGGGAAATTATGTAAAAAAAGATATATCAGTCTTACAAAAATGGGCAAATGAAAATGATTTTACTCTAAATATTAAAGAAAAAGAGATAATTGATGGAAGTTATGTTAATAATTCAATTATTAGTCATTATCCCGAAGCCAAAGTTGATATAAGTACTTTAAAAAATAAAGTTATTGATGTTACCGTTGCCAAGATAAATGAAGTTATGGAAAATTTTTCATATAATAAATGTCTTGAAGAATCATTTAAATCTGATTCTAGATGCTTATTAAGTGATTATACCAATCAACCTTTAAATACTTTTAAAAACTTTATAAATAAGACTGAGTTAACTTTTAAAATTGATTATAAAGAAGTTGAAGGAAATCAAGATAAAATTATTTCCCAAAGCATTAAAAACAAATATTTATATGATATCATTAATAATAATTTAACAATTGAAATAGAGTATAGTAAAGAAAATATTATTCCAGATAACAAAGAATAAAGAGAAAGCTATTTTTAACTTTCTCTTTTAAATTAACTTAATTTCGCTACTTCTAATTTGCTATTCACTTTAATTAAAATTAGTTCACAATTTGAATTATATCCTAAATCTTTTTCATATTCTATTTTAATATTTAATAAATAAGCTTCATCATAATTAACATCACCATACTTAAAGGTAGTTTCTTCTATTTTATCAATAATGACATTGCTTACAGTAGGTAAATCTTGATTTCTTTCACCATAAATATTACTTTTAACTGA
>JAZULI010000199.1:0-1521 GCA_045603025.1 Bacilli bacterium | reverse complement strand
TCCATCAATTGTAATAATTCCATCATAATCATCAAGTAACCCTAAAATCATTCTAAAAGTTGTAGTCTTGCCTGCACCATTAAGTCCAAGTAATCCAAAAATCTCACCATCTTTAACTTCAAAACTTAAATTATTAACAGCAACTAAACTACCATATTTTTTAGTTACATTATCTACTTTTAACATATAATCACCTACTTAGCTTGTTTAGATAAAGCTTCCTTTGCAGCCATTTGTTCTGCATTTTTTTTACTACTACCTATTCCTTCACCTAAAACTATTCCATCAACTACTGCACGAGCTACAAATGTTTTGTTATGTGCAGGACCAGATTCACTAACAAGTTCATATACTACACTTTTCTTACCTGTTTGAACCAATTCTTGTAATGTAGATTTATAATCGTGTAAAAAATCTACCCCTTTATCAATATATTTTGTAACTATTTTTAATACCATTTCCTTAGTAAATTGAAGTCCCATATCCAAATATAAAGCAGCTACAAAAGCCTCAAACACATCAGCCATAATCGTATCATTAGCACCAATCTCACTTTCACATCCTCCAAGTTTTATATCATCCTGAAATTTTAAATCTTTTGCATATGTAGCAAGTGCCTCTTCACATACATAACTAGCCCTCATTTTAGTCATAACACCCTCTTCAAGATGTCTTTCTTTATACAAATACTCACTAACTATAAATTCAAGTATTGCATCACCTAAAAACTCCAATCTCTCATAACTTACATAAGAAGGATTTTCATTACTAAAAGACGTATGAGTAAACGCCTGATAATATAAATTAATATTTATTGGATTAAAATTTAATTTCTTAAATATTTTCATTCTTCCACCTCTAATCTAGAATAATTATATCATTCTAAAATCTAAAGTTTTAAATATTTTCATTATTACACCCTCTAACTTCCAATGTAATTATATCATTACCAATAAAGATAATCAACCAAATTAACACCCCTTTACCTAATTATTTTAAAAAAATATTTTCTTATACTACATAAAATAAATTTACAAACAAGTAATTAAATGATATAATTTTTATATGATGAAAAGAGGTTATTATGAAAAAAATAATATTATCAATATTAAGTATATCATTACTAACAGGATGTTCCATTTTTAAAAGTGATGCCCTACAAGGAGTAGATGTTTATACAACAACCTACCCCGTAAAATATATAATTGATTATTTATATGGAGATAATGCCAAGATTTATAGTATATATCCTAACGGTGTAAACTTTAAAGAATATGAATTATCCGAAAAAAAATTAAATGAATTTGCTAAAAGTAGTCTATTTGTATTTAATAGTAAAGATATTGATATAAACTATGCAGTTGATATGTTAAATAAAAATTCTAACTTAAAACTAATTAATACAACCCAAGGAATGGATTATGAATATTCAATCGAAGAACTATGGTTAAACCCATATAACTATCTAATGATGGCAAAAAACACTAAAACAATGTTAAATGAATATATTCAAGACCCATA
>JAZULI010000198.1:0-3821 GCA_045603025.1 Bacilli bacterium | reverse complement strand
AATATTTATGAAAAATAAAAATGAAGGAAAGAAAAGAAAACTTAATAAAAATAAACTTATTATAACTATTTCAGTTATTATTGGTATAATTATTTTATTTATAGCCAGTTACTACTTATTAGGATTAAATCTATCACTAATACTCTTTATTGGGGTTGGGCTAATTTTCTTAATTGGAAATGCTCTTGATAAAAGTAGAACGAAAAAGAAGCGTCATAAAGTCTTAAAAGTAATTTTAATTATTCTATTAATATTAGGTATTTTAGGATTATTAGCTGTTGCTGTCTTTATTGGTTATATTGTTAAAGAAGCTCCTGACTTTAATTCTGAATTATTAAAAGAAAAACCTTCCACAATTGTTTATGATGCTAAAGGCGTTGAAATTGCTAAATTAGGAACAGAAGTTCGTGAGAATATTGAATATAAAGATATATCCGAAGTTTTAATTGATGCCATTATCGCTACTGAAGATGCTAGATTCTTTCAACATAATGGTTTTGACTTAATGCGTTTTACGAAAGCGGCTTTAGGACAACTTGCCGGAAATGCTGATGCTGGTGGTGGTTCAACTTTATCAATGCAAGTTGTAAAAATTACATTTACAGATGCTAATGCGGATAGTGGAATTAAAGGTATTATTCGTAAATTTACGGATATTTATATTTCCATCTTCCAATTAGAAAAAAACTATACCAAAGAAGAAATTATTGAATTTTATATAAACAATAACTATTTAGGTGGTGTTTATGGGGTTCAAGAAGCTAGTCAATATTATTTTGGAAAAAATGCCAATGAATTAAATTTATCAGAGGCAGCTCTTATTGCAGGATTATTTAAATCACCAAAATATTATAATCCATATAATTATCCTAAAAATGCAGAAGATCGGCGTAATACAGTTTTATATCTAATGGAACGTCATGGATATATTACTAACGAAGAACGAAAAATGGCATCATCTATTCCCATTGAAAGTTTACTTGACTCAAGTGATATGAGTGGTAGTGAATATCAAGGATATCTTGATACTGTTACGGCTGAAGTTAAAGATAAATATGGGGTTAATCCAGAAACAACACCAGTATTAATCTATACTAATATGGTAAGAAGCAAACAAGATGCTATTAATAAGATAATGAATAATGATAATTACTCTTGGTGGAAGGATGATCTTACTCAAGGATCTGTAGTTGTTTTAAATTCCAATAGTGGAAAAATTGAAGCCATTGGTACAGGACGTCATCGTACCGGTAAAAATAGTTATAATTGGGCCACTGATATTAATCGTCAAATTGGATCAACTTCTAAACCATTATTCGACTATGCTCCTGGTATGGAATATAACAATTGGAGTACCTATACTCTATTCGATGATGAAAAAGGATATACTTATTCCAATGGTACACCAATTAAAAATTATGATAATCGTTGGGAAGGAGTTATTACATTACGGAGAGCTTTATCTAATTCAAGAAATATTCCTGCTTTAAAAGCTTTCCAACAAGTTGATAATAAAAAGATTATTGAATTAGTTACTAGTGTTGGAATTACTCCAGAAATCTCTAACGGCTATATTCATGAAGCTCATTGTATTGGAGCATTTTCTGGTTCAAATCCACTAACCATGGCGGGTGCTTATCAAATATTTAGTAATGGTGGTTATTACTACGAACCATATTCTGTTAGTAAAATTGTTTTTAGAACTACCGGTGAAGAAGTTACTTACTCTTCTCCTAAACAAAAAATTATTAGTGATTCAACCGCTTATATGATAACTGATGTTTTAAAAGATGCAGTAACATATGCCCAAAAGAAAGGATTAAATAAAGACATTATTGCCGCTAAATCAGGAACAACCAATCTAGATACTAAAACCGCTAATAGTTTAGGAATTAGTGACTTTGTTCGTGACTATTGGGTTATTGGATATACCACTGATACAGTTATTAGTGTATGGCTAGGATATGATGAATTAAGTAATAAATATAAATTTAAATATTCAACAGATAATAATTTGCGTTTCTATTTTTGGAATACGGTAGCTAAAAGTTGTCTTAACCATAATGGAAAAGATTTTTCAAAACCAAAAAGCGTTATAGAATCAAAAGTAGAAAAATTATCCAATCCACCAAAACTTCCTAGTGAAAACACACCAAGTAATCAAATAATTACGGAATTATTTAAAAAAGGTACTGAACCAACAGAAAAATCAACCAAATATATGAAATTAAATTCTCCCACGAGCCTCTCGGTAAGAGAAAACAATAATTCAGTTTCCCTTTCTTGGACACCCGTTAATGATTTAGGTTATGTTGAAGAAGGGATATTAGGATATTATGTATATTATAATGATAATGAATTAGGGTTTACTACTAGTAATTATTACACCATTGATTCTCTTGCATCTTTTTATGGAACATACTCAGTAAGGGCCGGTTATCAAGATACCCAAGATAGTCTTTCTGATGCCGCCACATATACACTAGAAAAGAAAAAATCATATAATCTTTATATTAATGGTAGCAAAAGTACTACTTATCAAATTGGAAATAATGTTGATGCAAGTCTATATGATGGAAGTTTAGTCAAACTCCTAGAAGATGGTGTAGATGTTACTAAAAATGCTAAAATAAGCATTAAAATAACTGATAGTAGTAATACCGTAATTTCAACAATTCCAACCGATAAAGCGGAAACATACAAAATAACTTATACTGTAACCTATAATGATTACACTAATACATGTTATAATGAAATTACATTCCAATAAAAAATTAGATGATAACGAAAAATTATCATCTTTTTTATATAATAAATTCACTTATAATCATTATCAAAATACCAGAAATAAAACCAATAATAGAAATGTTCTTATCATACTCTCTTGCTTCTTTAAATAAATTAAATAATCCAATACTAATCATTATTCCAGCGGTTATTGCTAACATTATCCCCATTATAAAATCGTTTATAAATCTAATTAAAAATAAATACGAAAGTATTGCCCCTAGTAATTCACTTAAACCCGCTATCATTACGGTAAAGAAAATCTTTTTCTTTCCCTTATTTGCATAATAAAGTGGTATAGCAATACTAATTCCTTCAGGAATATTATGAAGACTAATTGCTAAAGCCATTGATATTCCAACTTTTAAATCAAATTGACATGACATAAATGTAATAATTCCCTCAAACACATTATGTAAAACAATGGAAATTAACGAAAGAATACCTAACTTAGTTAAATTACTATCTCCGTATTTATCCGCCAAATGCGATATATTATTTGAAATAATTATTCCTAAAATAATAAATAAAACTACTAATAATAAACGAAATAAAAGAAAATAGTTTTTAAAATAATTAATTGAAGAAGGAATTAAATCAATTACTGAAATTATTGTCATAACTCCACTGGCCATAGATAAAAATAAACCAATTATTTTATTAGTATTGCCTTTAAAAAAAATAACAAAATAACCAATTATTGTTGAAAGTCCAGCTAAAGTTGTTATTATAAAACTATTAATAATATTCATATTAAATTATATAAAAAAAGAAGTAAAATATACTTCTATTTAAATAAATTAATAATTAAAGGAATATATATAGAACCAAATATTATAGTTCCAACAACAACTAATACAAATGTTGCAGCACTTCCACAATCCTTAGCTATTTTAGCTAAAGGATTGAACTTAGTCGTATACATATCAACAACAGCTTCTATTGCAGTATTAACAAGTTCAATAGCTAAAATAACAGCTAAAGTAATTAATATTAATATCCATTTAGTTTTAGATATATGAAAAAATAAACCA
>JAZULI010000197.1:0-5893 GCA_045603025.1 Bacilli bacterium | reverse complement strand
ATTAAATCCTTTAATAACTTTACCCCGATATTCACAATCATTAAATAAATTATGCCTTATATCTTTAGACTGATATGTATTAAATAATTGTTCAAAAAAATAATAAGAATCATAATCTAAAAAATGTAATACTTGTTTAATTTTATTAAAAATTGCTTTTGAAAACATTTTATCATTTATACTAATTGGATCTACTTCAAATTTAAAAAAGAAATTTATAAAATCTTGATAATCAAGTGTCATTATTGCAGCAATTTTTAAATAAACAAAATACTTTGCATATTCGTTAACATCAAATAAAGTCAAATCCTTAGTGCCACAATAATAAGCATTTAAGATTTGATCCCCTGATGAACCAACGGTTAATAAACTTTTATTTTCTAAATCAAAATATTTCAAATAATCTGCTATATTTTCCGTAGTAAAAGTATATATAGAAGCAAAGTCATGATAAAACATGCCTAAACCACTACATAATGTCTTAGCTTTTAATAAATTTTTTTCTAAAATTTCCATAATTCCCCTATAAAGCAGATTATATTAATTAATAATCTACTTAACTATTGTTTATATATTTCGTGACTTAAATTATCCTATCATAAATACTAAAAAAAACAATCACAGGATTGTTTTATATATAAAGCCCGAGTCAATCGAGTTTTTTCCAGATGGTGGCTCCGAGTGGAATCGAACCACCGACACAGGGATTTTCAGTCCCTTGCTCTACCGACTGAGCTACAGAGCCAAAAAATGGCGGTCTCGACGGGGATTGAACCCGCGATCTTCTGCGTGACAGGCAGACGTGGTAACCACTGCACTACGAGACCATTTTGGTTGCGGGAAGAGGATTTGAACCTCTGACCTTCGGGTTATGAGCCCAACGAGCTACCGAGCTGCTCCATCCCGCGATATAACGCGTAAAATATTTAAGTGGCGGAGGAAAAGGGATTCGAACCCCTGCGCCGCTTGCACGACCTCCCGGTTTTCAAGACCGGTCCCTTCAACCAGACTTGGGTATTCCTCCAACTTGGTGCCTAAGGTCGGACTTGAACCGACACGAGGGTTGAATCTCGCAGGATTTTAAGTCCTGTGCGTCTACCTATTCCGCCACTCAGGCATCTAAATAAAAATGGTGTCCCGTGCGAGATTCGAACTCACGACCCTTTGATTAAAAGTCAAATGCTCTACCTACTGAGCTAACGGGACGAAATACAAAAAAATTGGCTGCCTCGGCTAGATTCGAACTAGCGCATGCGAGAGTCAAAGTCTCGTGCCTTACCGCTTGGCTACGAGGCAATCGAGTGGTGGAGAGAAGTGGATTCGAACCACTGAACCCGAAGGAACAGATTTACAGTCTGTCGCGTTTAGCCACTTCGCTATCTCTCCATATGGTGCCGAAAACAGGACTTGAACCCGTAACCTACTGATTACAAGTCAGTTGCTCTACCAATTGAGCTATTTCGGCAAAAAAAATGGTGGGCGATATAGGACTCGAACCTATGACCCCTTGCTTGTAAGGCAAGTGCTCTAACCAACTGAGCTAATCGCCCAAAATCACTTGGACGCTTTTAAATATACCATTTTCTAAAAACATTGTCAACACAATTAACTATTTTTTTTATTTTTTTGTCAAATCAATAATTTTTATGTTCTTTTATCCAGCGATCTAGGTTATTTTTTAGTATTAAAAATCCACTACCAGTTTCCCTAATACCATCTTCTTTAATACGAGTAATTCGATAATCTAAATTCTTAATACTTAATTTTAATTGAAATAAATCATCATCTACTTCCAATATTCGTACTTTGATTGTTTCGCCTATATTAACATAATTATTAACATTACGTACAAAATCATCACTTATTTCAGATATATGAATAAGACCTGAATAATATTCATCAAGACTTACAAAAATACCATAATTCTCAATGCCAGTGACTAGACCTAAAACAACGTCGTTTTTATTATACTTTCCCATAAATCACCATAAATATTATAACAAACATAAAAAAGAAAAGCAATTATTTTATATCAATAAAAGCCTTATTTCTTATCATTTCAATTTCTTTTTTGTATGGAGCATTATCAAGAATATATGGAGTTTCTAGAATAAAAGGAATACCATCTAATCTTTTGTTATAAATAATATTTATCATATTATCAAATCCAATTTCACCATAGCCTATATTTTCATGTCTATCTTTATGGGAGCCCATAATATTTTTACTATCATTAATATGAATACACTCTAAATAACTAAGACCTATTATTTTATCAAATTCATCTAAAACATTATCAAAATCACTCACAGCATAACCAGCATCATTTAAGTGACATGTATCCATACAAACACCTATATTATTTTTATTAATAACACCATCAATAATCTCTTTTATTTCATTAAAATTACTTCCTATTTCACTACCCTTACCGGCCATTGTTTCAATTAGTATCTTAACATCAGTATTAACTAAAACTTGATTTAAGGCAAAAATAATATTTTTAATACCTCTATCAATTCCTAAACCTACATGACTACCGGGATGAAGAACTAATTTTTTTATACCTAACATTTCACATCTTTTTATTTCTTCACGAAGAAATCTTATAGCAAAATTATATTTATTGGCATCATCATTGGCTAAATTAATAATATATGGTGCATGAACAATCACATTATCAGAATCTATTCCTATTTCTTTCATCTTACCATACGCTAATTTAGTTATAGATAAATCTATTGGATATCTTGCAGTATTTTGTGGAGCCCCTGTATAAAACATAAAGGTATTAGCACCATAACTTATTGCTTCTTCTAAACTACCCAATAACTGAGTATCTTTTCTAAAACTAACATGCGAACCTATTATCATAATATCACCCATTTAATTATACAAAAAAGACTTATTTAAATCAATAAGTCTTAAAATCATTTAATTTATTATCAAGCAATCTTACCATCTGTTGCCATTGTAACGGTTGAACCTGTAGTAGCTTGTTTATAGTAATCACTCTTAGTCTTACTATTAGTCAAAATTTGTTCATCAGCAAATACATAATTTCCTGCATCATCATATAAACAAGCAGCATAAGTATAATCACCACTACTTAATTTACCTATTCTAACAAATGAGCCAGAATTACCACAAACTAAAGCATTTGTCGAATTTGCTTTAGCAACACCAGTTGATGTTAACGAATTACTGATAGTAGTATCATCACCACTATAATATACATATTTTCCCCATGGACTCTCAACATCTGTTTCAAGCATTTTTTGACTAAAATAATAATCTCCTTCTTCTAAATTCATAGTAGATAAAAGTGTAGTTCTCACACCATCTACATATGATAAAGCAGAACTTTTTATACTACTAATTTTAACATTTTCAGTAACGCCTTGCATACTATAAGCAGCAATTCCCATAATTAATGCTAAAATAACAATAACTGCTAATAACTCAACCAATGTAAACCCATTTTTATTTTTCATAAATTTCATATATCCTCCTTTAATTTACAAATTCATTCTAGCATATCAGCAACCCCATGTCAATTATTAAGATAAATATTTAGTTTTCTTTGACATAATCTTTTGCATTATCTTCTAATAACTTATCTTCTAAAACACAGGAACTTCCATCTTTTAAAACCCAATTATCACTTTCTAAATAGGCACAATAAACTATTAGATTATTATCTTTATAAACCTTAACATATGAATTAGTTCGATTATACTCAATACCATCTGGATCAGTTGTAATATCACTATATATATCTAATACACTTAAAGTATATCTGTAACCATTTGCATCAAGCTGTTCCCTTAAATCATAATCACTGGCCAACTTACTTTTAGCTAAAGATATCATTGTCATGCTATGATTTATAACATTTTCTTTCTTATTATTACTCATTATTTTTAATACATTAGGCACTGCAATAAGAGAAATAATCGCTAAAATTGCCATTGTTGCTAATAACTCAATTAATGTAAATCCTTTTCTATTCATAACTACTACCTGCTAATTTTTCTAACGTTTCTTTTGCTGCCAACTTTGATGCTTCTTTTTTACTATTAGCAATCCCCTTTCCATAAATAATATTATCTATTTTTACAATTACTGTAAATTCACGATTATGTGCAGGACCTGTTTCATTAACTGTCTCATAAACAAAACTTCGCTTATCAGTTTGCATCGCTTCTTGTAAAATTGATTTGTAATCAACATTAAAATTAGTTTTTTCTAAGACATAGGGCTCAATAATTTTTAAAATTATTCTTTTAACCATTTCAAATCCTTGATCTAAATATATAGCCCCCATAAGTGATTCAAATATATCGGCAATGATGGCTTTTTGAATTTCTCTAATTTCACCATTTCCTACCTTTATATACTTTATTAAATCTAAATCATTCATATATTTAGCAAGTGCTTCCTCACAAACATAATTCGCTCTCGTTTTTGTCATGCTACCTTCATCTTTTTCAAAATTACGATATATATAATCACTCATAACCAATTCTAAAACAGCATCTCCTAGAAACTCTAAACGTTCATAATCTTTTTTGTTATGGTGTTCATTAGCATAAGAAGAATGTGAAAGAGCAACATCATATAACTTTTTATTATTAGGAATTATTCCCCAATTATTTAATACTTCAATCATATTACCTCCGTTTATATTCTCTAAGAAAATTATAGCAAAAAAAAAATAAATTGTATATTTAAACTTGTTAAATTAGTCAATTAATAGTAAAATGTAATTGTTATGGTAAAAAAAAGTATTATTAAACTAATTAAATTATATCAAAAAACACCTACAAAGATACATCATAATTGTCGTTTTATTCCAACATGTTCTAATTACGCTATCTCTGTAATTAATGAGTTTGGTGTTTTTAAAGGACTTTTTCTTACTATTAAAAGATTACTAAAATGTAATCCGTGGAATAAAAATGTTGGTGTTGATTTACCACCTAAAAAGGAGAAATATGAAAATAAATAAATGTAAACTTATAACATTAATTTTAATGACCATCTTTATTAGTGGTTGTTCACTATTTAAAAGAGATTCAATGGAAGATATTACAATTATCACAACTACATATGCTAATGAGTATGTTATTGATTATTTATATGGAGAAAATGCTATTATTAATTCCATATACCCTGATGATACAAATATTGATAATTACACTTTTACAGAAAAACAAACAAAAGATAATAGTAATAAAGACTTATTCATTTATATGGGAAAAACAAATGATTCAAGTATTGCTATTGAATATTTAAACCATAATAAAAATCTTAAATTAATTGATGCCACTTTTGGAATGGAATATAAAAATGGTATTGATGAATTATGGATGAATCCTTCTAATTTATTAATGATATCACAAAATATCAAAAATGGTTTATGTGAATACATTACAAGTTCTTATTTAATTAAAGAAATTGAAACAAAATATGAAGATTTAAAAATAAAACTATCAGAGTTAGATGCTAACATCCGCTTATCATTTGAAAATGCTAATAACAAAACAATTTTCACTAATAACAAATCATTAAAGTATTTAGAAAAATACGGAATAAATATTGTTGTTGTTAATGAAAATGATACACAATATGAGAAAAATCTAACTTTATTAAAAAACAGCATTGAAAATGATACCACAAATAATTTTTATATATTAGAATATACCAAAATCTCAAACGATATTCAAAAATTGGTTGATGATAAAAAAATTGAAATATTAACGATACGAAATTTAAAAAATATTACCGATGAAGAACGAAACAATAACCTAGATTATATTAACTTATCAAAGCAAAATTTAGAATTATTAAAAGAAGAACTATATTAAACTAAGGTATCACTATCTTAGTT
>JAZULI010000196.1:0-2447 GCA_045603025.1 Bacilli bacterium | reverse complement strand
CCATTAAGTATTTTTTCATAAGTTGGTTCTTTTAATAAACTTACTTTTTTTGTATATTGGGCAGGGAAGAATATTTCACTTTTATTCTGAAATGTGAAATTATAATTATCTAATCTATTTTCATAAACATTCGCAATATAAGTTGCCTCTCCATTTTCATCAGTTGTTACTCTCCCCATTAATGTGCCTTTATAACTTATTTCAATTTTTTCATTAGGAATTGCTTCTCCATTCACTTTATTGGATATTAATTTCAGATTCATTTTAATAAAATCATATGGGTAGTATAAATGATTATCATATACATCATAAGGCAGGCTAACAATTAATTTAACACTACCTCCATGTATAATAACTGACTCGATTAAACTAACATTTTTATTAGTATTTTCCCATCTTTGAATAGTTATATCACTTTTTATTCCTCCAACAATCAAGTTAAGATTAGATAAAGTTAATTTACAAGATTTTCCACCAATTATATTAAAAAATCTTCGATTAAGTCTTGAAGTAACATATTTTCTTCCACTAAATGGATTAATGAATGTATGCATACCCTCCTGTATGATTGAAGGAAGTTTATTCTCAACATTAGGTTTTCCAATTAATTTAGTATCTTCATTAATAAAAACAGGTTCTTGAATATGATTATCTGATAGTAAACATATTAAATCATTATTAGGATTAGCATTATCACTCGCTTCTTGTAATGTTAAAAAAGGATGTTCAATAGACCCATCACCAATATAATCTTCAATTAATTGATTATCATCATAATTAGCAGTTTCATCAACATACCAATCAGCATTAGTCCAATCCCTAACTAAAATACTAATATCCACTCTACCAATTAATGAATCATCACTTTTATTATATCCTTCAAAATAAAATCTTGTAAGATTTCCATCAATCTCATCAGTTTCATGATTTAACAACTCTGAAGGTATTTGATAATTATTTTCATTGATTGGAGATTCATTTATTAATTCCCATTTATCTTCATCTCCTAATTTATAAAAATTAACATAATAATCCTCCTCAACAGATTTACCATAACTATTTAATAATTTAAAATAAAATATTACTGGTTCATTTAAAAGAGGTCGAACACTACTACATGTAACAAAGAAATAGTATCTACTATTTATATCTCCATCACAAAATCTATCTTTATGTTCCCAAGGTTGAGGAGTCCAACATTTAACCAAACCTGTTTCCTCATCATAAGGATGTTTATTCTCATCAAAAACTTTAAGAATATATCTTTCCCTATTAATTAATTCGGATTCTAAACCATAAATCTTCCATAACTCCAAACTAACAGGATTCATATCCCACATACGAGTATTATATTCCAACATCCTTTTCATATAATGATAATCATCTTCAGTTGATTTATTATTAAAAGGAGGTTCAGTATAAGGATATAAAAGATAATCAGAAATAATATTATATTTTTTTCGAGGAATATTATTTAATCGACCATGCTCATCTAAAGACTGGTCATGGTCAAAAATACTTAAAACTCTCTCCCCTTTACCATTTAATATAAAATTATCATTTTCTGGATATCCTTTTATAAGAAAGACTTCTTCATATGTGCTAACAATCATATAAAACATATCATCAGGAATAATAGGTATCTCCTGATTTAAAAGGTCTGTATCATCATCTTTTTCTTCACTTTCTGGATGCCCATAAATCGGTTCTTCATGAATATAAATATCATAATCATCATGTTGGAATGTATAATTAATCAATTCACTTTGTTCAGATAATGTTGGTAAAATACTACTTTTAGTTTTAAAATCATTTTCCTCACTTAAAAATACTGTTTCAATAACTTCATCATTTAATGAATTAATTATATCTATACTAACAATAATGTCTTCAATAGGGAGCATTGAAAAATGATATTGTTTACTTAAAGCATTAATAGGAATTATATCTTTTTCTACTGTACGATTATCAGAACATATAATTTTTTCATTATCAACATATTCAGGAGGTTCTAATGGTAAAATTGCAGGAGTAGGAGTATTTGGTTCTCGTGATATGTTAAATTCAGATGAAACATAACCATTTTTATCTCTTAATATGTAATCTTCAGATATATCTAATTTAATGATAACTTGCCAATTATTATCCTCATTTAAAAAAACATAATCAATTATATTTTCAGTATTTTCATCATATATTTCTAATAAAACCTCTTCAGTTGGGAAAATATTATCATTTGGAACAATTAAATAATTGGCTTTATATTCATAATCTTCAACATAACAATTATTACAATATAAGGGGAGTTCAGTACTGAATATTATATTTTCACAATTTAAACATTTATAAATATTTATTTTTATCAAGGAATTTTGATGATTGTTTATGGTACAATCAGTTAATTCATCTTCTATTGTGAAATATATTTCATCACATTCACTACATTT
>JAZULI010000195.1:0-4813 GCA_045603025.1 Bacilli bacterium | reverse complement strand
AATTTTATTTCCTAGAACAACTTCAAAAAAATTATAAAAACTAGTTAAGGAATACCCAAAACCTATAATTGATGTTAAAAAGCCTAATAATTTCATATACCAAAACTTAATATTCATCAGTTATTCCTTTCTCATAAAGCTATTATAATATTTATACATTAATACACAAAAACTCCATATTAAAAATCCTCTAGTTACAGCGCGTAAACAAATCAATGAGGTACCTGTATATAAATTTTTATATACAGAAATATCAATTTTTAACAACAAAATAAATATATATGATACTAGAGAAATACTACAAAATGCATAATTAAAAACTCTAACATTGTTACTTAAACTAGTATTAAATACACTATAAATAAACACTAAAATCATAAATAGCACAGTAAAAACATATACATAATACGATGGATAATATATATATACCAAAATGTAATATATTAACTTATCAACAACAATTGTATCGTAAAAGGCAATTGCAACAAACACAAAAGCAAAAAATAAAACACATGCACGCTTAATAATTGTATTACGTTCATGAATATTAATAATTAAAATCGTAACCAATACAAAATAGATAAAAATAACCAAGGGAAAAATTAATTTATTCATTTCAATTCCTTTCTAAACAATATTTTGAAGTTCCGCTATATAAACCGTTTGATTTTTCTTATCTTTATAACTACATGTTATTAATGTAAGAGTTGTCTTGGTTTCATCACGTATTATTTTTATTATACCATCACGATCATCCTTATATATATTAACAATTTTATATGTATAAGTATGATTTTTATAAATTACCTTAGCAATATCACCTACTTTTAATAAATATAAGTTTTTAAAATAAGATATTGCGCTAGTACCAGAATGACCAGCAATAATAAAATTTCCACCCTTAACATTTGGAAAATCGGATTCATTAATTATCTGAATATTCCTATCAACATGATTATAATATGAATCTTTAGATACAAAACCATATTTAAGGGAAATTTTGGGAATTTCTAAATATCCAATATAATTTTTTTTGATAGTATTATCTGGTTTTGATTCTGTTCCTGTTTGTGATTCATTATTTTGATTTTCATTTTCAAGATAATCAGTATTAATATCTACATTACCATCATTATTTAAATCTTCGTCAATTACACTATTTTCTTTATTTTCAATTAAATGTTCCATTTCTGTAAAGATACTCTCTTTTATTAAAATAATTCTTGAATATAATGCCAAAAATAGGGAAATTGCAATCAAAAGCAACCCTATTATAAATAAAATAATTCCGCGATATTCAATTAATAAACGTTTTATCATAACACACCAACCCAACACTATTAATTAACTATACAACCCCATAATTATAAATCAAGTATAACACCTAAAATGAAAATATGCAATTAATTTTATATTATATATAATATAAAAGCACATATTATATGTGCTTACCAATCTATTTCTTCATCCTTTTCTGTTCTAACCTTTTTTATACTTTTCGAAGTTTGATTTTCATCACTCATCTTGCCTTCAACAGCAATTGAATTAGGAGTACACAAAAATATTCCACCACCCAATTTTTGCAAATCACCATTTATGGCATATAAAGTTCCTGATAAAAAATCAACAATACGCTTCGCTTGATCTGGTGTAACTCTTTGTAATTTAACGACTACTGCACTATTATTCTTTAAATAATCTGCAATCTGTTGACTTTCTGAATATGCCCGTGGTTCAAACAAAATCATTTTATTATTATTAGAAACTTCTTTAAAAGCCTTATCATTTTTTTTATAATCTATTTCTTCGTCATTATTAGTGCCAAAAAGTCCCATCTTAAATTTTTCTATCCCCATATAATCCTCCTATTATCATTATAATTGTATGATAAATTAATTCATTTGTCAACTATTTACAAATTAAAAAAAGACAATAAATATTACAAATATTGTCTTTTTTATCTATATTTCCTCTATTTGATCAATAACTTCTTTTTCTAAAAAACTATCTATTACCTCTAATACTTTATCTCGACCCTTTTTCGTTTCACTGGAGAAAATAATATAATCATCACCAACTGCTAAATCCATAGTATCTTTAATAATTTTTAAATTTCTCTCTTGCTTACTACTACCTACCTTATCACATTTATTTAAAATTAAAGTTACAGGGATATTGTAATACTTTAAAAATTGATACATTAAAACATCATCTTCAGTTGGCTTAATACGAAAATCAACAACCATAAAAACGCGTTTTAAAATTTCTCTTTTTTCAAGATATTCTTCAATCATCATTCCAAATTTTTGTTGTTGAGATCTATTTACCGAAGCATATCCATAACCAGGAACATCAACTAAATAGAATTTATTATCTGCTTTATAAAAGTTTAAAGTTTGTGTTTTACCTGGAGTTGATGATGTTCTAGCTAAATTTTTTCTTCCTAAAATAGCATTAATAAAACTACTTTTACCAACATTACTTCTTCCTACTAACAAAAACTCTGGTAAATTATCATTAGGATATTGACTAATTCTCGTCGCAATAACACTAAGTTCTGAATTATTAATCTTCATTTTTTTCACTTTCCTTTTTTTCTTTTAATTCTTTTAGATAATTAGCACATAATTTATCTAATTCTAAAATTAATGGATCAGCATCATCGATATTTTTAAGACGAGCTCCACTAGCAAATTTATGACCACCACCATTATATTTTTCGGCAACTAAATTAATTATTGGTCCGCGAGATCTAATCGAAATCCGAACATTTTCATTTTTAACATCTTCAGTTATAAAAATCCATACTAAAACCTCATCAATATAATTAAAATTACTAATCATATTGCCTGGTGCTGCCGCATCTGTTTTAAAACGTTGTAATAAATCATCGGTTATTTTAATATATGCAACTCTATTTTCCGTAATCGTTAAATTACAAGCAACATAACCTTCAAGTCGAATCTCTGACATTGGTCTTAAATAAAGTGGTTCATATAATTTATTAATATCTAAATCATATTTTTTTAACAATTCCCCAACTAAAAAGAAAGTCTTAGAAGTTGAATTATTAAACATAAAACGATTAGTATCAGAAACAATTCCCCAAAATATCTTTTCAGCAATATCCTTATCCATTAGTAAAGGTGTTTCATTAATTAACTCTAAAATAATTTGAGCTGCACTACTAGCCGTAGCATCAACATATTCAATATCTGCATATTTTTCAATTAATGGATGATGATCTAATTTGATAATCTTTTTATATTTTGTAAGTTCTAATGCCCCATCAATTCTTCTTGTATCAGGTGTATCCACTACAATTAGTAAAGAACTATCAAGAACATTATCATATTTATCCATTTTACCAAAATAATTAAAACGACTACTACTACTTCCAACTACTTTAACATTTTTATTTGGGAAAGTTAATAAAATACTATTTTTTAAGGCACATGAAGCGGCTAAGGCATCAGGATCAACTCCTATATGCCTTGCAATAACAATATTATCAAATTCTTTAATTAATTTATATACATCCTTAAACATAATTATTCCTATTCTATCGTGCTAATTCAAAGGTATCACGAGCTATCATTAATTCTTCATCAGTTGGAATTACATAAACTTTAATACTTGATTCATTAGTACTAATTCTTTGTAAACTTCCACGAATATTATTTTTTTCTTCATCTAATTCAACACCTAATACTTTAAGTTGTTGCATTACTTCTTTTCTTACTGGAACACTATTTTCACCAACACCAGCGGTAAAGATAATAGCATCACATCCACCTAATTCTACATAGTATTTAGCAATGTAATCAACAATACGACGAACATACATTCTTTGAGCAAGTTCACAACGTTTATTACCTTCTTTAATACCATTTTCAATATCTCTTGAATCACTACTAACACCACTAATTCCTAGTAAACCACTTTTTTTGTTCATAATAGTGTCCATTTCTTTACCAGATAAATCTAACTTATTCATAATATAAGGTAAAATAGTTGCATCAATATCACCACAACGAGTACCCATAATTAATCCGGCATTAGGAGTTAATCCCATTGAAGTATTTAAACATTTACCATTTAATACTGCACTAATACTAGCACCATTTCCAATATGACAAGTAATTAACTTAGTATCTTCTCTTCCTAGAATTTCATTCATTTTTTGTGATACATATTTATGACTAGTACCATGTGCACCATATCTTCTAATTAAATGATCTTCACACCATTCATATGGTAAAGCATATAAATAATTTTCTTCTGGCATTGTTTGATGGAATGCTGTATCAAAAACAACTGTTTGTGTAGCGTTAGGAACAACTGCTTTTGCCGCTTTAATACCTATAACTGCTGCTGGATTATGTAAAGGTGCAAGAGTACCTAATTCTTCAATTTTTTCCACTACTTCATCAGAAGCAATAACGGTTTTATCAAAGTAAGATCCACCTTGAACAATACGATGTCCAATACCTTCAATTTCATCAAGGGATTCAACAATTTTATTTTTCATTAATTCTTCAACTAAGATTTCAAAAGCAACCTTATGATTTTTTAAATCAACTTTTTTTTCTCTTTTATCACCATTAACTTTAATCGTGTAAAAACTTTCATCCATTCCAATACGTTCAAAAACGCCACTTATTAATACTTCTTCATCTGGCATTTCATACATTTGGAATTTTAAAGATGAACTACCTGCATTAACTGCTAAAATTTTCATATATAACTTCTCCTTCTTTCATATGTATTATACTATAAAGTTTAAAGAAAAAAAAGATTTATTTTTGGATAA
>JAZULI010000194.1:0-1537 GCA_045603025.1 Bacilli bacterium | reverse complement strand
AGCATTAAAAGGAGAAGCATTAGCCCATTTAAAATATCAATTCTATCGTAGCAAATTAATTGAATTCAATAAAGGATATGAAAATATACTTGATGAAATTATCCATAATGAAAAAGAACATGGAAAAATATGGTTCAAATTATTACATGAGGAAGCAGTTCCAGATAATGAAACTAATCTAATTGATGCAATCGCAGGTGAAACATATGAACATCTTCAAATGTACCCTGAATTTGCGGATATTGCAGAGGAAGAGGGTTTTGATGAGATTGCATTCTTATTCCGTAAAATAGCAATAATAGAGGGTAATCATAGTAAACAATTCAACCAAATTAAAAATGAAATAATTGATGAAACATTCTATAAAAAAGAAAAGGAAACCTATTGGAAATGTTTAAATTGTGGACATATAGTGAAAGGAATTACTGCTCCTGATGAATGTCCAATATGTAAACATCCAATTAAATATTTCATAAAATTATAAAAAAAATATGGTAAATAAAGAATTAATTCGTAAAAGTTTAGATGATGCTATTCTTAAATGTAAACCTAAATTTGAGTCAATGCATACTCCAAAACAAATAGCAAAATACTTCCATTTAAAATATGAAGGGGTTGTCAGTAAAGAAGAAATAAATAATAAAGAGTATATTGAATCAGAGAAGTTACAT
The DNA here is from genome assembly GCA_045603025.1 of Bacilli bacterium. Lineage (GTDB taxonomy): Bacteria > Bacillota_I > Bacilli_A > RF39 > UBA660 > RUG12783. The sequence goes on along the minus strand of JAZULI010000194.1, from coordinate 866 downwards.
AAGTTTATTGACTCTAATAATGAAAATTGCAAAATATTTGTTTCCGAAGAATTGTTTGATAAAAAAACTGGTAATCTGAAGAATAGTGATTGGTATAATGAGGAATATTTAAAGTATCCTGAATTTTATACTGATTTAACCAAAGAAGATGTTAAACGGATTATTCATGAAGAGGGTTATCCTTTAAAGCAGTTTATTAAAGATTATAAGGATATTCCTTCAGATATTCAAAGTAGTGTTGAAGAAATGATTTTTTCTTCTGAAGAAGATGCTACTGCGAATGGTCGTTGGGTATCAACAAATAATGGTAAAGGCACGGTTATCTTATATTCAGATGCTTTGGATATGGTTGGATTCCGTCCTAATATTGAAAGTAATCCTCGTACAGTATTATATCATGAGATTGGTCATGCTATTGCTCATAAGTTAGGTTATGAAGCAGAATATGATGCATTTTATGATATTGATGCAAATTATCTTGCAGAAACAAAAGATTATAAAGATGGTCGTAGATTAGATAGAAAATTAACTGGTGATTTCTATGCTACAGAATATGGTGTAATGAGTAAAAGTAAAGTTGAAGAACAGGCAGATATGGTTATGGCTATGTTGTTAAAAGCAACAAGTAAAAATGACCCTGATTATAATTTGTATAGGATAGCATTGGCAAGTGCTTATGAAGATGATTATACTCAAGAGAATCATATAAGTGTTGATGATTTTCTTAAAAGATATCCTAATAGGGTTGAGGCATTAAATAAATATTTAAAATTAGAGTTGTGATAGATTATGGTTAAAGAAGAAATAACAATTGAAGAGTTATTGCAAGAATTTAATTTAAAACTAATTTTGTATTATTTAATTTT
>JAZULI010000193.1:0-15787 GCA_045603025.1 Bacilli bacterium | reverse complement strand
TCTTTAACTTATTAAGCATAATATCACCGATATTAGTATTTTCAGTTATTTCATTAATATGTAATTATCATAGTATTTTTTTGTTTTTTTTGATATAATTTTTATATAGTAGAGGTAGTATGAAAAAGAAGATAAGTAGTGTTTTATTTAATGGTAGTAAAGAAGATGAAAAGAAACTTTTAGAAGTAATTAAAAAATATCAAAAGGTTGATGGTTCATTAGTAATGATTTTACATGAAACAGAAGAAATATATGGTTATCTTCCATATGAAGTTATGGAAATAATAAGTAAAAAAATGCATATTTCCATTAATGAAATATATAGTGTCGCATCTTTTTATACCCAATTTCGTTTGAGCAAAAGTGGAAAATATCAAATTGGTGTTTGTATGGGAACTGCCTGTTATATTAAAGGTTCGGATAAAATAGTTTCAGAAATTAAAAATATTTTAGGAATTAGTGATGGTGAATGTAGTCTTGATGGAAAGTTTTCTTTGGATACTACTAGATGTTTAGGATGTTGTGGAATGGCGCCAGTTATGGCAATTAATGATGATATTTATGGTAATGTAAAAGCTAGTGATATAAGAAAAATTCTTGATAATTATAAGTAGGTGAAGTATGAAAAGAAGTGAATTAAATTTATTAAAAGAAGAAAATTTAAAAAAATTAGAACTAAGAATAAATAATAATTATCAAGGAATGGAAAAACATATTTTAGTCTGTGGTGGTACAGGATGTACTAGTAATCATTCCAAAGAGTTAATTGACTCGTTAAATAAATTAATTAACGAGAAACAACTTGAAAATGTTAAAGTTATAAAAACTGGTTGTTTTGGATTATGTGCTAAAGGACCAATTATTATAATTAGACCTAGTAATACTTTTTATTCATTAGCAAAATTAGAAGATATGGAAGAGATAATTAATGAGGATATTATTAATAATCGGGTTGTTGAAAGGCTTTTATGTAAAGATATTGATGGGAAAATAATTAAGCGTCTTGATGAATTAGATTTTTATAAGAAACAACAGCGTATTGTTCTTCGTAATTGTGGATTAATTGATCCGGAAAATATTTTAGAATATATTGCCATGGATGGTTATCAGGCATTACATAAAGTATTAACCGAAATGACCCAAGAAGAAGTTATTGAAGAAATTAAAAAATCAAAACTTCGAGGTCGTGGAGGAGCTGGATTTCCAACTGGATTAAAATGGGAAATGGGATATAAGTCTAAGAGTGATATTAAGTATGTTGCTTGTAATGCTGATGAGGGAGATCCTGGAGCTTTTATGGACCGAAGTATTTTAGAAGGAGATCCTCATAGTATTATTGAAGCAATGAGTATTTTAGCATATACGATTGGGGCAAGTTATGGATTTATTTATATTAGAGCAGAATATCCGATTGCTGTAAAAAGGTTAGAAAAAGCGATTAATGATGCTAGAAGTTATGGACTTTTAGGTAAAAATATTTTAGAAACCGATTTTTCATTTGATATCGAAATTCGTTTAGGAGCAGGGGCTTTTGTTTGTGGTGAAGAAACCGCTTTAATGGAATCAGTTGAAGGAAGACGTGGTGAACCTAAACTTCGCCCTCCATATCCGACCGAAAAGGGAATCTTTTTAAAACCAACGGTACTTAATAATGTTGAAACATATGCTAATATTTGTCCAATTATCTTAAATGGTGGGGAATGGTTTAGTAAAATAGGACTACCAACTAGTACGGGAACTAAAGTATTTGCCTTAGGTGGTAAAGTAAATAATACCGGTTTAATAGAAGTGCCAATGGGAACAACTTTACGCGAAATAATTTATGATATTGGTGGTGGTATTCCAAATAATAATGAGTTTAAAATGGCGCAAACCGGTGGACCATCAGGAGGGTGTATTCCGGCATCACTTCTTGATATTTCAATGGATTATGATTCATTAGTTGAAATAGGTTCAATGATGGGTTCAGGTGGTTTAATTGTTATGGATAATTCAACCTGTGCGGTTGATATTGCTAAGTATTTTTTAGATTTTACGGTTGATGAAAGTTGTGGTAAATGTACACCATGTCGAATTGGCAATAAAAGATTATATGAATTACTTACTAAAATATCAGAAGGAAAAGCCGATATTGATGATTTAGATAAACTAAAAGATTTAGCAATTTATATTAAAGAAAACTCTTTATGTGGCCTAGGACAATCTTCACCTAATCCAGTTTTAAGTACTTTAAATTGGTTTTATGATGAATATTTGGAACATGTTAAAAATAAGTACTGTCAAAGTGGAGTGTGTAAAGATTTAATAAATTATGAAATCGATTCTTCAAAATGTATTGGTTGTGGGCTTTGTAAACGTAATTGTCCAACGGGGGCCATTAGTGGTGAAGTTAAAGAGGTTCATAAAATAGATTTAGATAAATGTATTAAATGTGGTTTATGCTTTAGTAATTGTCGTTTTAAAGCAGTGGTGAGGAAGTAAAATGAAAATAAAAATAAATAATAAAGAATATCATTTTGATAAAGAAATGACTATTTTAGAAGCATGTAATAAAATAAATATTAAGATACCAACATTATGTTTTTTAAAAGAAATTAATGAGGTTGCCAATTGCCGAATTTGTGTTGTTGAAATAGTAGGAAAGAAAAATTTAGTAACTTCTTGTACGACTAGAATCAGTGATGGTATGGAAATATTAACTAATTCTAAGAAAGTAATTGAGTCCCGAAAGAAAACGTTGGAATTAATTCTTTCTAATCATAATAAAAATTGTTTAAGTTGTAATAAAAATAGTTTTTGTGAATTACAAAAATTATGTGTAATCTATGATGTTTCTGAAGGTAAATATGAAGGTGAAAAAACTAAAACAGAAATAGATAATAATCCTTTTATTATAAGAGATAATAGTAAATGTATTTTATGTAATAGATGTGTTAGTGTTTGTGAAAAAGTACAAGGAACAGAAATTATTAAACGGAATAATCGTGGTTTTGATACGGAAATAGGAAGCAATTTTAACAAAAAGTTATGTGAAACATCATGTGTTTATTGTGGACAATGTGTTAATGTTTGTCCAACTGGGGCTTTAACAGAACACGATGATACGGATAAAGTAATTGATGCTTTAAACAATCCTAAACTTCATAAAATTGTTGCTTTTGCGCCAGCAGTTCGCGTTTCAATAGGAGAAGCTTTTGGTTATGATTTAGGTACTAGTGTTAATGGAAAATTAATAACTAGTTTAAAAATGCTGGGATTTGATAGGGTTTTTGATATTAATTATGGTGCGGATTTAACAATTTTTGAAGAAGCTAATGAATTAATTAAACGACTTGAAAGTAATAAAAATTTACCTCTTATAACTTCATGTTGTCCGGGATGGGTTAATTATGTTTTAAATAATCATAAGGAAATAATTCCTAATTTATCTACTTGTAAGAGTCCTCAACAAATGTTTGGTTCAATTTGTAAAACTTATTATGCTAAAAAAAATAACCTTAATCCTAAAGATATTTATGTAGTAACAGTAATGCCTTGTATTGCTAAAAAATATGAAGCATTAAATATATCAAATGCAACAAAGTATCCTGATGTTGATTGTGTAATTACTACAAGGGAATTAGCAAAATTAATTAAGAAATACAATATTGATTTTAGAAATTTAGAAAATGGTGAAATCGATAATCCGTTAGGAAAAGGCAATTCGGTTATTTTTGGTACTAGTGGTGGTGTTATAGAAAGTGCTCTTCGTTATGCAAAGGCCAAATTAGAACATAAAAAAGATAATGTAATTTTTTCAGAGGTAAGAGGCCTTAAAGGATGTAGGGAAGCAACTTATAAAATTAAAAATAAAGAAATTAAAGTGTTAGTTGTAAGTGGATTATTAAATACTAAAGAATTTATAACTGAAATAAAAAATAAGAGCTGTCAATATGATTTTATTGAAGTTATGGCCTGTCCATCAGGATGTATTAATGGTGGGGGACAACCTTTTGTTGATTCTTATATAAGAAATAATATTAATTATCAAACTAAACGTAGTAAAGGATTATATAATATTGATAAGAATCTAAAAAGTAATCAAGCGATAGATAATATTTATATTAAGAAAATGTATAAAGAATATTTAGGAGAAAGTAATAGTGCACTAGCACATAAAATATTGCATCGTAATTACAAATAAAGATAATAAAAAAATGGATATCCGAAGATATTCATTTTTTATAATAAACCATTTTTTTTATAAATTTCTCGATGTTTAATTAAGTCATGAATTATAATGTTGTTGCTTATTTCAATACGTTTTTCTGTATATTGAATGCCTTTTTTTAAAGTATTATCACTGATAATAGCATTTTTAGAAAGAATATAAGATTCATCTTTTCCACTACTATAATAATAAGTATTAGTTATGTAATCACCATCAGGAAAAGGAACAATGTTTTTTTCTTTAATTGTAAATATATCGTGTCCTAAGGCATATTTATTTTTTATTCCAATCATATTTCCAATGGTAGGCATTACATCAATCATTCCCATCGGATAATCAACTTGACCTTTAATTAAACTTCTAACTTGTTCGTTTTTGCTCCAAATAATTAGTGGAGTTTTTTTATTAAGATAATGCTCATAGTCATTATAATCATAATAATTAGGATTATCTTCATCTAATAATTCTTGCGTAATAGGATTATAGTTATAGTAGTAATTAAATTGATCTTTTGAAAGTCTAGCATCATGATCACCATAGAAAACAAAGATTGTATTATTAAAACATTCACTTTTGTTAATTTCATCAATCAAAATTCCTAAATCAACATCAGCACTGTGTGAACTAATAATATAATTACCAACGGTAGTACCAGTTAAATAGTCAATATTTTGAGTTTCATATTTTTTAGTTTTAGGATTATATGATGTATAATTTTTTGATAAATCAAAAGGTTTATAATCATCTAAATAAATATATGGTGAATGATTCGATAAGGTAATAACAGTTCCCATATAATTAGTGTTTTCTTTTTCAATTTGTTCTAAGTAGTCGATACTTTGTTTAAAAAAGGCACTATCTTCAATTCCTAAGTTAAGTGTATTTGTTTCATTAACGAAATATTTATCTTTAAAATAAAAGTTTTTATATCCTAAAGCAGGATGTGCATTATTTCGATTCCACATTGTAAAGTCATTACCATGCATACTAAATGTATAATATCCTTTTTCATTTAATAATTTAGGAATCGTAACATAATCACGATTGTAGTATTTAGTAAAAACAATACCAATTCTAGTAGGTAGAAGAGAAGTTAATAACGTAAATTCAGTATCACTAGAAGTACCTGTACTAATTTCTGGATAGAAGTTTGAAAAATATAATCCTTCATCAATTAGTTTATTGGTAGTTGGTAAAACTTCTTTCCCATTAAAAGATAAATCAACAAGAAAATTCTGAATACTTTCCATATGAACGAAAACTAAATTATATCCTTCAAAAATACCAGTATATTTGTTTGATGTTTCTTTATATTCATTTTTATTATAAAATTCATCCATTTCTATTAAAGCATTTTCAAAACCAAAAACCGAAGTTAAACTTGATGATAACGAACTGATTAAGTCACTTATTTGATATGTAATAACACCAAAACGATTAACAATATATGTCCTATTCCATTGTTTATAAAGTCGGCTATAATCTTGTCCAGATGCTGTTAATAATGAAATAATGATAAAGATAACCCCAGTAATAATAGTTTTTTTGAATGTTTTTTTGGACTCGTTTTTTTCGAATAAGAAAATATTTTTTTTCTTTCTATTACGATAACATAAATAAAAAATAAGTGGAACAATAAGATAAATAAACTGACTTATTGATAATCTTTCAAAGAAAGAACCGGCTACAGTTTTCGCTTGTCCTAAAGAACTTAATTCAGTAATAGAAGCAAAAGATGTGTAAAAAGAATAATAAATATCATTTATAATACAAATCAGTGTATAAAAACAAAGTAGTATTTGTAAATATAAATAATGTTTTTTCTCTTGTTTTATCAAAAAGGATAAACTACCTAATATTACTATTAAACCTAAATCAGTTATTAATGGTTTATACGTAAATATTTCTTTTGTTGTAAGCATTCTTAAGATAAATGTGATTAATAAACTAAGTAAAACGTATATTGAAAATAATTGATTATTTTTTATGTATGTTTTTGTGTTTTTAGATGCTTTTTTTAGCCACTGGCCAATTTTTTTAGTTAAATCTTTAATTTTTTTCATAAAAATCCCTCAACTACATTATATCACTTATATGATTATTTGCAATTTTTAGAAGTATGAAGATGGTATAATTTTTCATTAAAATAAAAAAAATCACCAAAAAGTTTAAAAAACAAGTATGTTAATAGTGGAGGTGAAACTATGGACGAAGAGATAGTTGAATTATATAATGAATTTTTAAAAATTAAAGAAATGGGATGGGTAAAAACTAAGCGCAATGGTTCAGGGGGAATAGGTTATACCTTTGAGAGTTTACTTGGAAAACAAGAAGATAATTTGCCAGTTCCTGATTTTTGTAATATTGAAATTAAAACTATGCGTAAAAAAAGTAGACATATGTTACATTTAATGACGTTAACACCAGATGGGGATTTTTTATTTCCAATAAAAAGAATTTTAGAAGATTTAGGATATCCTAGTAAATGGAATAAAGAATATAAAGTACTTATGGTAAAACTTAATGCGTTATCATATTCAAGGATAGGTTGGGATAAAAAAGTTAAATTAAAGGTTAATTATAAAGAGCAAAAAATAGAATTGGATGCTATAAATAGAAATAAGATAAAAATTGATATAGCTATTTCTTGGTCTTTTGAATGGCTTAAGCAATGTGTTATGAATAAGTTAAAATATTTAGCTATTATAAAAGCAGATAATGAAAAAATTGATGAAATAGAATACTTTAAATATTCAGAAATAAATTTTTATAAAATGAAAGATTTTAGCGTTTTTCTAAAATTAATTGAGAGAGGTATTATATCAATTACTTTTTGCATTGATGTATTTAAAAGTGGATGTCGTATAGGGCAAATTTACGATCATGGTACAACTTTTACAATAAATTTGTGGAATATTAATGAATTATATGAAGAAATAAAATAAGAAATTTATTAGATATGGATTATAAGAAATTAGACTAGATTATAGAAATTGGGCACAAGTGGTTGCAGGGTATAAAAAAAGACTTTCTTTAATAGAAAATCTTAATTGTTAAAATGGTCGGGATGACAGGATTTGAACCTGCAACCACTTGGTCCCAAACCAAGTGCTCTACCAAATTGAGCCACATCCCGAAATACAAATTTCGCAAATACATGTTAAATAATAACACATATTTTTGAATTTGTGAATACTTTTTTTAAAAAAATATATAAATTTGCTATTTTACAATATTATTATAAATTAAACTAGCATTTTTAAAATCAGCGATTTCAATAAAATTATCTAAATATTTTGCTTTTTCATTTTTGTAGTTTAAGTAGTAGGCATGTTCCCACATATCTACTGTAAATAATGGCATATGACCATATAATAGTGGTGTTTCTTGATTAGGTAAATTTATAATATCAAGTTCATGATTGTTTTTTAAAACTAAGAATGTATATCCCGAGCCTCTAATCTTTAAAGCCATATTTTTAAAAGTTATGAAAAAATTATCAATACTTCCGTATTTTAAATCTAAATCTTTTTTTAAATTCCCTGTAGGATTTTGCTTTGAATTAGGATTCATACTTTTCCAATATAAATTGTGATTTAAAACACCACCTAAATTATATAAGATATTGTCTCGTTCATTAATAGGAAATTCATTAAGATGATAAATAAGTTGACCAATATTATAACGATAGTCATAATTATTTTTCTTCAATAAGCTATTCAATTGATTTAAATAATTTTGTTCATGTTTATGATAATGTAGTCCCATAGTATGAATATCTATATATGGTTCCATATCTTGAAACAAATAAGGTAATTTGGGTAATTGATACAATATTTCCTCCATTATAACTTATGATAAAAAGTAGTTAAATATGAAGAAAAATGGAAAATTTAGTTTTGAAATATTTTAAATATATAGAATAATTTATTAACTTTTAAATCAACTAACATTGTTGAGCATTTATCATATATTATAAGTAAGGGGCAGAATGTATTGTAATGGAAAATATAAAAAGGAAAAGGTTGAAATATGTAAGAATAGTTGTGTTGATAATTGCAATAATTTGGTAAAAGAAACGAAGAATGTTGAAAAGTATAAAAATAATTGTTGTTATTATGGTGTAATAGGTGCAACTGGACCAGCGGGAACCAGTGGTATTTTAAGCTATGTGGATTTTTATGCTCTAATGCCACCAGATAATGCAGCAACTGTAGCACCTGGAACTGACGTTAGTTTTCCACAAGATGGTCCAAATAGTGGTGATGATATAATAAGAGTCGCTGATGACGCATTTAATCTTACAGAAATCGGTACTTATCAAATATTATTTCAGGTGAGTGTTGATGAAGCAGCACAATTAGTATTAACGTTAAATGGAAATGAGATAGCTTATACAGTAGTAGGGCGAGCTACCGGAACATCACAAATTTATGGGGTAGCAATAATAGATACTACGAGCATTAATTCAATTTTAACAGTAAGAAATCCCGCAGATAATCCAGTAGCGTTGACAATTACTCCAAATGCTGGAGGTACCGAACCAGTATCAGCACATCTTGTGATTATTAGAGTTCAATGATTAAAAAAGATATCAATTGATGTCTTTTTTTATTTTGTGGAATATTTATTATACAAAAGGTTGCTTTTCCAGAGCATTGATTATATAAAAAACGAACAATGAATTGTCCGTTTGATTTCATAAAATGGTGCGCCCGGTAGGAATTGAACCCGCAACCTTTTGGTCCGTAGCCAAACGCTCTATCCAATTGAGCTACGAGCGCATGTAAGTTTGTGCGTCCTTAAAAGAACATATATATATTATCATTAAAAATAAATTTAGTCAACTATTTTTTTCTTTGTAAACTTTTTCTTAGAAAAGAAAAAATGTGTTATACTAACATAGAAGGAGGATTAATGATAGTAATTATTGCTGAAAAACCTAGTTTAGGACGAAATATTAAAGAAAGTATCGGCTTCATGCAAAATAGAAATGGATATTTTGAAAATAATGAATATATTGTTACATGGGTATTTGGCCATTTATTCTCTTTGTGTGATATCGAGGATTATGAAGAGAATCCTGATTATAAATGGAAAATTGATAATCTTCCATGTTTTCCTGATAAATTTAAATTTCAATTAAAAAAAGATAAAAATAAAAAAATTGATAGTGGTGTTTTAAAACAATTTGAATTAATTAAAACGTTAATTAATCGTGATGATGTCGAAGCGATAGTTAATGCCGGAGATGCTGATCGTGAAGGTGAAATTATTGTTAGACTTTGCGTTGAACATGCTCTTATTAAAGATAAGCCAATGAAGAGATTGTGGTTACCAGATCAAACTCCTGAAACAATAAAAGAAGCCTTAAATAATTTAAAAGATGATAAAGAATATAATAATTTAGCAAATGAAGGATTAGCACGTACCTATATTGATTGGTTATATGGCGTTAATTTAACAAGATATGCAACCCTAAAAACAGGTGTATTGCTTCGGGTAGGACGGGTAATTATTCCTATTGTTAAGGCAATTTATGATAGGGATATGGCCATTCGTAATTTTATTCCTGAAAAATATTATGGCATGTCTTCCAAGGAACTAACTAAAGGTGAAGAAATAGAGTTAAATAGTAAAGAAAAATTTAGTAAAGATGAACAGGCTAAAGTATTAGAGATGTGTTCATTATATAATGAATGTGAAGCTAAAGTAATTGATAAAAAAACGAAGAAAGATATTTTAAATCCGCCTAAATTATTTTCATTATCAAAATTACAAAGTCTTTTAGGAAAAAAATATAAAATATCGATGGATCAAAGTTTGAAAATAGTTCAAAAACTTTATGAAGAAGGATATTTAACTTATCCAAGAACTAATTCGGAATATTTAGCAACAACTGAAAAAAATAAGATAAAAAAGATTATCGAAATTATAAATAATGTTGGTTATCCAGTTAAGTTTAAAGATAAAAAGACTATTTTTGATGATTCTAAAATAGAATCACATTCGGCTCTTACCCCAACTTATAAAATACCTGATAAAACAAAATTAACAAAGGAAGAATTATTAATTTATACAACGGTTTTTAAAAGATTTGTTGCTGTATTTTGTAGTGAAGAATGTGAAACTGTTAAAACGGAATTAAAAATAAAAGTAGGAGATAAAGAAGAATTTACCCTAAAAGGAAATATTATTTTAAAACAAGGTTGGACAAAGTATGAAGATAACTACGAAAAAAATAAAATTTTACCGAACATCGAAGTAGGAGATATTGTTAATATTAATTTTAAACCTAAAGAGAAAGAAACAACACCGCCTAGACATTATACAATTGAAACTTTAAATAATTATTTAAAAAATCCTTTTAAAGAAGATAAAAATAAGGAATCAGATGATGATACTGATGATTATAAAGCAATTTTTGAAGGATTAGAATTAGGAACAGAAGCAACAAGAACTGGAATTATTGAAAATGCTATTAATAGTAAATATATATTATTAAAAAAAGATGTTTATACTATTTTACCTGATGGTGAATTTTTGATTGAATCACTTAAAAGAATGCAAATTAATATGGATAAATATAAAACTAGTGAAATAGGAAAAGCTTTAAAGAAAGTTTATCGTGAAGAATTTGAAATTAGTGATAGTATTGATTTAGCTAAAAAAGAAATTGAAGATGTTTTTAAAAAGAAAAAGAAACAAATAGAACTAGATACGGATACGGGATTTTATTTAGATAAGATTGGCCTTTGCCCATTATGTCATAAGGAGGTTTTAAGGAATCGGTATGGATATGGATGTACTGGGTATAAGGATGGTTGTGATTTTCGAATTAATTTAGTAATATGTGGCAGAGTTATTTCGAAAGATAATGCTATTTTATTGTTAAAAACTGGCAAAACTTCGAAAATAAAAGGTTTTATTTCGAAAAATAATAAAAGTTTTGATGCATATTTAAAATTAAATAATGGAAAAGTAGAGTTTAGTTTTGATGAAACGGGGAATATTAGATAATAGGCATTAATTAAATGGAGGGTTAAATGAAGAAATATACAAAAATAACTTTCTTAAGTTTGATTGTAATTCTATTATCTGGATGTTTTCTTTCTAATAATAAAATAGAAAAAGAAATTAATTTTCAATTAGAGAATATGACTTTAAGGGAAAAGATTGGTCAAATGCTAATTGTTTATAATACTACTACTACTTATTTAAACGAAGAGTTTAAAAATGAATTAATTGAAAATCAAGTTGGGGGTTATATTATTTTTGATAATAATATTACAACTTATAATGACACTAAAAAATTTATTGAAGAGGTCAAAAATAGTGTGGAAATACCAATGTTTATTGCAGTTGATCAGGAAGGTGGAAAAGTTCAAAGACTTTTAAGTGTGACTGATAAAAATGCCACTAATATTCCAGATATGCAAATAATTGGTGAATATAATAATCCTAATTTATCTTATAATGTAGGAATAGTGATTGGGGAAGAAAGTCGAAGTTTAGGCATAAATACAGTATTTGGCCCTGTTATCGATGTGGGTAATTATGAAACATCAACATTAAAAAAACGTTTAATTTCTGATAATCCTAAAATTGTATCAAAAAATGCAATTAAAATTGCACAAGGGATATGTGACACTGGTGTAATTCCTGTATATAAGCATTTTCCTGGAATTGCTGATACTACTATTGATAGTCACGCTGATTTACCTGTAATATATAAAACTATTGATAATTTAAAGCAAGTGGAGTTAATACCATTTATTGAGGCAATAAATAATAATGATGTTAAAACATATATGATTATGGTAGGTCATGCGAATTATCCCTTAATTACAAATGATAAGTTACCGTCTTCTTTATCTAAAAAGATAATTAATGATTTATTAAGAAAACAGTTGGGATATGATGGTGTTGTTATAACTGATGCAATTAATATGGATGCTCTAAGAGATAATTATAGTGAAGAAATGATATTTGAATTAGGAATAAATGCTTCAGTTGATATATTTTTGATGCCAGATAATTCAAAAATAGCAATTGATATTATTGAAAATCTGGTTAATGATGGAAAAGTTAGTATAGAGCAAATAAATGAATCAGTTAAAAGAATATTGAAATTGAAACAACATTTAGAAAATTTTTTATCTTTAGATGAAAGTTATTTTGGATCTAATGAACACAAGAATCTTCTTAAAGCTGTTAATTAATCTATAAAAAGAAAAAATGGTTAACATAATTAAGAATTTTATAATAAAACAAAAAGCAATTCATTGCTTTTTTTATATTGATATGATACAATTAATTAGAATAGGAAGGTGTCTATGAAAGAAAACATTTTGACTTATTTTTATAAAGGTTTTGCTTCAACTATTTATTTTATTATTGGTAAAAAAAATAAAATTGCTGATTTATTTATAGCTGAAGAAACAATTAATTTGAAAACGACAGCTTATGTTGAAAAAGCAAATCAAATAAATAGTGAGCGACAAGAAATGCTTGATATGCCGAAAATTAATTTTAAATATAAAGCACGGAATAAAGACGGAAAGATAATTAAATCAACATTTGATGCTTATAATATTGATCAAGCTAGAAACTTTCTAATTCAAGAAGGGTTAGATGTTATAGATATTAAAGCGCGTAGTAAATATGATATTGATATTAATTTTGGAAGTGTAATGAAGGCTAGTGATTTAGCATTTTCGCTAACTCAGTTATCGACATATATTAAATCAGGTATTTCGTTAGTTGATTCATTTAGAATTTTAGCTAAACAATCAACTAAAGCTAATAAACGTAAAGTATTTGAATTGGTTATCTATGATTTATTAGCTGGTGATGATTTATCAGCGGCCTTGGCTAAACAAAAAAAGACTTTTCCAAAATTACTTGTTAATATGGTTAAATCGGCAGAGTTAACTGGAGATTTACCAAGTACATTGGATGATATGGCTGATTATTATACAGCCATTGATAAAACACGAAAAGAAATTAAAAGTGCTATGACATATCCAACAGTTGTTTTCTTATTTTCTATCGCTGTTGTTAGTTTTGTTTTGATATATATTGTTCCGCAATATGAAAGTATGTTTGCTGGTTATGGTATTGCTTTACCAAAGATTACTCGAATGGTTTTATCAGTTAGTGATTTTTTACAAAATCAATTTCTATTTATTGTAGTTGTTATAATAGTGTTTTTGTTAATATATGTTTACTTATTTAAGCATGTTAAACCCTTTAGAAAGACCATGCAAACAATTTATTTGCATATTCCTGTTCTTAAAAATATTATTATGTATAGTGAAATCTCAATGTTTACCAAAACTTTTGCTTCATTATTAAATCATGGTGTATTTATTACTGATAGTATGGATGTTTTATTAAAGGTTTCGGATAATGAAATTTATAAAGAAGTTATTGAAAATACCGTGAGAAATTTGAATTTAGGTGGAAAAATATCAGAGTCATTTAAGGATCATTGGGCAATTCCGGTTGTTGCTTATGAAATGATTGTAACTGGAGAAAATACTGGTCGTCTTGGAGAGATGATGGAAAAAGTATATGCTTATTATGATGATTTACACACAAATGCAATTAGTCAAATAAAAAGTTTAATGGAACCTATTTTAATTGTTTTCCTGGCGATAAGTGTAGGATTAATTTTATTATCAATTGTTTTACCAATGTTTGAGATGTATGGGGCATTATCGTGATTGAAGTGTTATGGTTAATTAGTTTCTTTATAATAGGAAGTTTATTAGGGTCATTTTATAATGTTGTTGGTTTAAGAATTCCTAATGGTGAGTCAATTGTTTATCCAAGTTCACATTGCCCTCGTTGCGGTCATAAGTTAAAATGGTATGAATTGATTCCAGTTATTTCCTATCTATTTCTTAAAGGAAAATGTCGTAATTGTAAAGAAAAAATTTCGTGGATATATCCTTTTATTGAATTATTAACAGCGATTTTATTTACTGTAAGTTATTATTCATTTGGCTTTTCATATGAATTGATTTATTCCTTAATAGTAACTAGTTTGCTATCTTTAGTAATTGTTAGTGATATTAATTATATGATTATTCCAGATCGGTTTATTGTAATTAGTGCTGTTTTAATTATTGTTGGTAAATTTTTACAATCTGGTGTAGTTGATGGATTTATAAGTATTGGTTATGGAGTTATTAGTTTTGGTATTTTATATCTAATTATGCTTTTAGGGAATAAAATATTTATGAAAGAGTGTTTAGGTGGGGCTGATATAAAATTATTTTTTGTAGTAGGTTTATTATTTCCACCATTAGGATCGATGTTTGTATTGGTTTTAGCGTGTTTTATTGCCTTACCGGTATCTTTAATTCTTTATTTTAAGAATAAAGAAAATATCATTCCATTTGGACCATTTATTGTTATAGCAACACTTTTAGTTTATTTTACTAAACTTGATTTTCAAAAAGTAATAGATTTTTTACTTAATATATAAAAAATTATGTATATTAAGTAAGGAGACATGTTTAATAATAATATTAAGAATCTCTTAAAAGATTCTTTTTTTGATAATATAAATGGATGTAGTTTAGATAATTCACAACGTAAAGTTATTCTTGATGATAGTAAAAATTTATTAGTAATAGCGGGTGCTGGTAGTGGAAAAACCTTAACGATAATTGGTAAAATTAAATATTTAATTGAGAAGAAAGGGATTAATTATCAAGATATTTTGTGTATATCATTTACTAATGAAACAGTTAATAATTTAAAAAGAAAAATAGGTTATGATCTTGATTGTTATACATTTCATAAACTTTCCCTTCGTATCTTAAAAGAAAATAATCTTGATTATGTAATTGTGGATTCTGATTTATTAGAATTTATTGTTGATGAATATTTTGAGAGTTTTATTTATGAAAATAATTATCTTAATTATGTTTTAGAATATTTTAAATATATTCTAAATCAAGAAATATCATTTTCTAAGGCAAAAACAATTTATCAAAAACAGTTTATTCTTTATAAGCGGATGATAGTATCATTTATTAACCGAATTAAATGTAATAATCATAATTATTTAGATATTCTAGATTATTTGGTGAAAAATAAACGTTATCCAAAGAAAATTCAAGAAAAGAATAAATTATTTTTAATTATAGCTTTAGATATTTATCAAATTTATTTAGAAGAAATTAATTCTTATAATGGAATAGATTTTGATTCAATGATCGCTAAAGGAATAGAGATTATTCGAAAAGATGGAATGTATTATCGGTATAAATATATCATTATAGATGAATTTCAAGATACATCAATGGTTCGTTATGAATTAATTAAAGAGATTCAAAATAAAACAAAAGCCAAAATTATGTGTGTTGGTGATGATTATCAATCAATTTACGCTTTTTCTGGGTGTAATTTAGATTTGTTTGTTAATTTTAAAAAATACTTTAAAAATTCGCGAATATTATTTATTAATAAAACTTATCGTAATTGTTATCAGTTAGTAGATACAACTTGTAAATTTGTAAGTCGAAATAATTATCAAATGAAGAAAGTAATAAAAGCGAATTT
>JAZULI010000192.1:0-5154 GCA_045603025.1 Bacilli bacterium | reverse complement strand
ATAAGAATGATTATTTCAGTTTCTATTGTACATTTTATAGTAGTTATTTTACAATTAACTGGGATTTATTCGGAATTAATTTATATGTATACATCAGGAGATGCAATTGGTTTAACTGAAAACTGTAACTTTTTAGGTAGTTTAATGTGTTTAATATCATCAATTAGTTTAACGGGTTATTTATTATTTAATAAAAAAGAAAATAGTTATTATTATTTAATTATTATGGTAATTAGTTATATTACTCTTTTATTAGCGAATTCTAGTGGTCCATTTTTAAGTTTAATTGCGACATTTATTATTTTAGTAATTTATTTGTTTATTAGAAAAAAAGCTGATTTAAAGAAAATAATTATTGTTTTAATTTTATTAATTTCTTTATATCCAATTTGTTTAAGTAAAAGGGATGATATAACACCAGAAATTAAATCTAATTTTAATACTTTAATTAATTTAGTATTTAAAGGTGATAATAATAATTCTAATGATTCTAATAATTCAATTGATGGAATTGATTCATCTATCCGTGATTTAGGTCATGGTCGTATTCGTATATGGAGTAATGTATGGAAATTAGTAGAAGAAAAACCACTTTTAGGATATGGTCCTGATAATTTAGGTTTAGTTTATGAAAAGAGTGCTGATGATTCTAAAATAGCGGATAAAGCTCATAATATTTATTTGCATATTTTTGTATCTAGTGGTATTTTTGCCGTATTAAGTTATATTTTGTGGGTTTGTTATACAATTTATTTAGGGTTAAAAAGTAATGATAAAACAATTTTAATTTTATGCTTTGGGATTATTGCCTATAGTATTCAAGGTTTATTTAATATTAATGTTATTGAAGTAACGCCATATTTCTATTTAACAATGGGTTTAATGATGTTTTTAATAAATGAGAAAAAGGTTAATTTTAAAAAGAATAATTTGACTGTCAATTAGTTGTTTTCCTATATCGCGTATGATATAGTTAAATTGTACTGATATAGGATTGGGGGAATGATTATGGCAAAAAGATTTAGTACATACTTGTTATTATTATTAATGATTTGTTCTTTAACTTTATTTGTTGGATGTGGAAAAGAAGAAGATAAAGAAAATGGCAAAGACAATGAAGTAGTTGATCAAGGTGGAGAAACTAATAATAATGGCGATGTTGCAAACAACGATAAGGAAGATTCTTCAACTGAAAAAGAAGAAAAGAAAGTTGTGTTATTAAAAAGAAATGGTGTTGAATGGAAAGAAAATACATCAATTAAATCAAAAAGAGGAGCACAAAAATATACAGTTGTTTGGGGAGATACTTTAAGTTTAATTGCTAGAACTTGGGGTGTTAATACTTATAGATTAGCTTCATATAATGGAATCAAAGATATTGATAAAATTGAAGTTGATCAAGTAATTTATAATTATGCTTATAAGGGATAAAAGGAACTTCGGTTCTTTTTTTCTTTTATTAAAATTTTTTCTTTTCTTTTTAGCATTTTTCTTTTATAATAACGTGTGTTGAGAAAATAGTAGTTATTATATTAAAAAAGGTGGTATATTATGAGTGTGATGATTGGTAATGTCAAAATTGATGGAAAAACTGTTTTAGCACCGATGGCGGGTATTTGTAATTCGGCATTTAGAAAAATTATTAAGGAAATGGGTTGTTCGTTAATATATGCTGAAATGGTTAGTGATAAAGCGATTTTTTATGAAAATGAAAAAACTAAAGAAATGCTTTTCATGGAAGAAATAGAAAGACCTATTACTCAACAAATTTTTGGTAGTGATGTTTTAACATTTGTAAATGCTGCTAAATATATTGAAAAGACAATGCATCCTGATATTATTGATATAAATATGGGGTGTCCTGTTCCTAAAGTTGCGGTCAAATCACAAGCTGGAAGTGCTTTATTAAAGGATATTCCAAAGATAAAAGAAATTGTTTCCAGTGTTGTTAATGCTGTTTCTTGTCCAGTTACGGTTAAAATTAGAAGTGGTTGGGATATGAATAATATTAATGCCTGTGAAGTAGCGAAAGCGTGTGAAGAAGCAGGTGCCAGTGCTATTGCAATTCATCCTAGAACAAGAAGTCAAGGTTATTCAGGAAAAGCTGATTGGAGTATTATTAAAAAAGTAAAAGAAACAGTTTCCATTCCTGTTATTGGAAATGGTGATATAAAAACAATATATGATGCTAAAAGAATGCTTTTAGAAACTGGGTGTGATTTAATAATGATTGGTCGTGGAGTTCTTGGTAATCCATGGTTAATTAGGGATATTAATGCATATTTAAAAGATGGTACTATTCTTGATGAAGTAAGCCCAATTGAAAAAATTGATATGTGTTTGCATCATTTAGATTATTTAAGACAAATAAAATGTGAAAAATTAACTTGTTTAGAAATGAGAAGTCATATTGCTTGGTATATAAAAGGTTTAAGAAATTCTGCGGAAATAAAAAATAAAATATATCAAGTTAATAAAGTCTGTGATATAATTAACATATTAAATGAATTTAAGGAGGGATTTTATGAGTAAAAAGCCATATATTCATAAACGGATAATCGCTTATTTTGTTGATATATTAATTATTTCAATGCTATCTTCTATTTTAGCATTACCAATATCAAATAATAATGATACTATGGATAGTTATAATGAATTAACAAGTATTGTTAAAAAATATCAAGATAAAGAAATTACTGAAGAAGAATATTTAACTTTATATAATGATTTAAATTATGACTTAACTAAGAGTACTGTTAATGAAACAATCATTATTGCCATTGTTTCAATATTATATTTTGTTGTATTAAATTATTATTATAATGGTCAAACTTTTGGTAAAAAATTAATGAAATTAAAAATTGTTAGTAATAATGATAATAAATTATCAATTAATAATTATTTAATTCGATGTTTAATTGTTAATACAACGCTTGCTAATATAATAACAGCAGTATTAATTTTAACATTATCTAAAGAGAAATATTTATTGTATGAAGGTAAATTTTCAACAGTATTTGGTGTTATTTATATATTATGTTTTGTTTTTGCATTATATCGTAATGATGGAAGAGGATTACATGATTTAATCGCTAATACAAAAGTAGTTAATGCAAGTGATGAAATTGAAAATAAAGTGTTAGAAGCTGAAGTTGTTAGTGAACAAAAAGAAGAAATTAAAAAAGTAGAAGAAAATAAAACTAAAAAAGATAATAAAAATAAAAATGTTAAAAAGGAAGTGAAAAAATGAGAGAATTTAGTGAACAAGAATTAGTAAGAAGAGAAAAGGTTCAAGAAATTAGTAAAGTTTGTAATCCATATCCAGAAAGATATCCTGTTACACATCGTTTACATGAAGCTGGATTATTAGAAGATGGAACGACTAATGTTAGAGTTGCGGGACGTATTGTTTTTATGCGTAAAATGGGAAAATTAAGTTTCTTAAAATTACGTGATTTAGAGGGTGGATTACAAGTATCCATTAAAATTGATATCGTTGGTGAAGAGAAATATCAATTCTTTAAATCAATGGTTGATGTTGGAGATTTTTTAGGTGTTGAAGGGGAAATGTTTACCACGCAAACTGGTGAAAAGACCTTAAGAGCAGATGATTTTACTTTCTTAGGGAAATCTTTAAAACCACTTCCTGAAAAATTCCATGGATTAACTGATATTGAAGAAAAATATCGTCAAAGATATGTTGATTTAATTTCTAATGAAGAATCTCGTAATGTTTTCTTAGGAAGAAGTAAATTATATTCATTTATTCATAAGTATTTAGGTGAAAATGGTTTCTTACAAGTTGAAACACCAATCTTACAAAGTGCAGTTTGTGGAGCGGCAGCTCGTCCATTCTATACACATCATAATGCTTTAGATATTGATTTAAATCTACGTATTGCTCCTGAAACATATTTAAAACAATGTATTTCAGCAGGATTTGATCGTGTTTATGAAGTAGCAAAATGTTTTAGAAATGAAGGTATGGATACCGAACATTTACAAGAATTTACGCAAGTAGAATGGTATGCATCATATTGGAATTTTGAAGATAATTTGAAATTTTATCAAAATTTTATTCGTAATTTAATGATGGAATTAATCGGTACTACAACGATTAATTATCAAGGTAATGTTTTAGATTTTGGAAAAGATTTTACAAGAATTAATTATGTAGAAAAATTAACTGAAATTTTAGGATTTGATTTTTTAAGTATTGAAGAACCTGAAGAATTAAAGAGTAAAATTATTGAAAAAGGTTTATTTACTGAAAAAGATTTAGAAGATTATCATTCTTTAAGTCAAATAATTGATTTTGTATATAAGAGAACTATTCGTGCAGGTATTATGGAACCAACTGTTATTTATAATTATCCAGCTGTATTAATACCTCTTGCCCGTCGTAATGATAAAGATAAGAGAATTATTGATGTATTCCAAGTAGTAGCAGGTGGTACAGAATTATGTAAGGCATATTCTGAGTTAGTAGATCCATTTGTTCAAAGACAAGCTTTTGAAGATCAATTAAAGGCAAAAGAACAAGGTGATGATGAAACTATGGAAATAGATGAAAGCTTTATGGGCGCTATGGAACAAGGAATGCCACCAATTTCTGGTTTAGGATTTGGAATTGATAGATTATTAATGTTAATATATGATGTTCCATCTATTAGAGATGTTGTATTATTCCCATTAATGAGACAAATTGATAATAAGTAAGAATTATCCACAATTTTGTGGATTTTTTTTTTTTTTGATATACTTTAATTATGTTAGAAAAGGAGTTGGGAGTATGAAAAATATTCTAATAGCTATATTTGCTACTATATCAGTATTATCATTAGGTTTTATTACATATGATAAATTTATTAAAGAAAAAAGGTTGAATTAAAGGAATGCAACAAGGAAGAATTATGCGATGAATGTATTTGTGATGAAACAAATGATGAACCTGTAATTATTGAAAGTAATAAAGTTTATACAAAAGATGGAAAAGTTTATAAATTAGATGTATATGATTTTTTAAATATTAAAACTGAAAATATAAAATTGAATAATAAAAATATAAAAATAGAAAATAAAGATGATATTTTATATATTAATGATAAAAAAATAGAGGATAAAAATTTTGGAATAACTAATTTATACGTAAAT
>JAZULI010000191.1:0-7495 GCA_045603025.1 Bacilli bacterium | reverse complement strand
AAAATTAGATAGACTAACAAGAAGTGTGTATGATATGGAAGGTATAATGAAATTTCTTGATGAAAATAATGCATATCTAGATTGTGCTAATGAAGAAATAAATACTACTAATTCAAGTGGAAAAATGGTTGCTAGACTATTAACAACTGTTTCACAAAATGAGATAGAAAAAACAAGTGAAAGAACTAAAGTTGGTTTAGCTGGTGCAATTAAATCAGGTCATATTCCTGCTCGTGCTCCACTTGGTTATAAACACGAAAATAAATTACTAATACCTGACCCATTAACAAAAGATATTGTTATAAGAATATATAACTTATATTTTGAAGGTTACTCTTACTATAATATTGCTACTTTATTTAATAAGGAACAAGTATTAGGTAAAACTAATTGGAAAGACACAGGAATATTAAGAATAATATCTAATGAAGTTTATAAAGGAGATTATGTTCATGGTAAAAGAACAAATCATCCTACTTATTATAAAGATGTTGTTGAACCTTTAATAAGTAAAGAAATGTGGGATAATTGCCAAGTACAAAAGAAGAAAAATCAAAAGAATTATATGAGAACACAAACTTATATCTTCTTACAAAAATTAAAATGTCCTAAATGTGGAAGTATACTTGCTGGTGGTGCTTCACATAAAATTAAATCTGATAAATGGTATTTCTATTATAGATGTGAAAAATGTAAAAATAACATACAAGAAAACAAAATTGAAGAAAAGATTAAAAACCTACTTTCCGATATATTAGAATATGACAATGTTGTTAATGAATTCTTTTTACCAGTATTAAAAGCCAAAATTAATAATCCTAAAAAACAATTAGAAAAAGAATTAAAATCATTAAATAATAAAAAAGATAGAATTAGAAAAGCATATATTGAAGAATTGTTTACTGATGAAGAATTTAAACAAGAATCTAAAATAATAGAAAATCAAATTGAATTAATAAATTCTAAATTATTAGAAAACTCGCAAGCAGAACAATTAAACTTTACTACCCACGATATTTTATTAAAAAGAGATATGGACTTTATTAACAAAATTAAATTACCTATAACATATTATGCTTTTAATGAGAATTGGGATTTTTTAGACCGAGAAGTTAAAGCTGATATTATTATGCGATATGTTGATGATATTGAATTAGAAATAATAAATAATAGATATGAAATTAAACAAATTAATTTTAGAAGTACATTCTATAGTGATTTTGAAGAATTATATAAAAAAGGTTATATTGATAAGAAAAGACCACTTGATTATGATTTAGGTGGAATATATACCAATATTAGATATAGCGAATATTTACCATTAGAAAATGTAATGCAACACTTGTATAGATTAAATGAATATTACGAAGTAAAACTTTATAAAGGAACTTTTTATAAGGAAACTGAAAAATTAGATATTGGACCATTAATGAGAAATGAAGTTCCGATTAGAATATTCCCATTACAAAAAGATGGTAATGGAGATAAGGATTGGATATCAATGGGAATGCTTGCTACAAAGAATCATCCAAATGATATAAAGGTTAATATTAGAGATGTATTTGAAACAATACCCGCTAATGTTACCGAAGAAGATTTTTAAAATGCGTGGCACGTTTTGTTGCGAAGCAATGAAAGTGGCGATAGCAATTTAAAAATCTAAGCTTTATGTAGTTTTAACTATTACGATAGTTTTAGTTATTACGAAATAAAGCAAACGGATTCTAAGGTGTTAAACCTTAGCCCACTGGATATTTTGTATGCACTACGTACAAAATTCCTAGGGGGTTAGAAATTTTGGCTAAACAAAATTACGACAAATCAGAAAGGAGGAAATCTATGGAAGAACTAGCTTATTCACTACATTTAGGTAGTGATAAAAATAGAAAAAATATATCTAAACAAAATGCTAAAAATAATTTAAGTGAAACAACTTCTTTAACTAATAATGGTATTCAAAATATAAGACAATTATCAAAAGTCGATAAACACAATTATAGAAAATATGATAACGAACAAGAACTAATAGAAATAGTTAGGGGTACTTCTTCTCCACTAGAAGATGTTAAAAAACTTTATTTAGATGAGTTTGAAGAAGCAAGACTTAGCTATAATTCTAAACAATCTAGACCTAGTCGCATGATTGATAATTATTTTACTAATGTTTCTAATAATGATAAAAAAGATTTAGCCTGTGAAATTATTATTGAACTTGGAAATAAAAAATATTGGGATACAAAAGATAATGAATTTAAAAGTAAGATGTCTGAAGTTTATAGAAAACAAGTTAATGATTTAGAACTATTAGTACCAAACTTTAAAGTAGCAGGTGCCATTATTCATTATGATGATACAAGTCCACATATGCATATTGTCGGTGTTCCAATAAAATATAAAAATAAAAATGGCATGGAAAAACAAGTTGGTAAATCTGATGTATTTACCAAACAATCCTTAATTACATTACAAGATAAAATGAGAACTTTATGTATTGAAGAATTTAATCAAGAATATAATTTAGATTCTATCCTAAAGAAAAAGAAAAAAGGAAGAAATATGGATATTCATGTATCTCAAATGGATAACTATGAAGAAATCCAAAAGCAACTTGAAAAGAATGCACAAAACTTAGAAAAAGCAAATAAAAAATCTCTAGAACTAAAACAAAATTCTAAAGATATAAAAGATAAAATTGATAAACTTAAAACATCAAAATTAAACAAAGAAAATTATATTTTATCTAAATCAGATAAAGATTTATTTATCGACTATATCAATCAAGTTGATAATACCAATAAAGAATATGATAAACTACAAAGTCTTTCTATTACACTAACTAATGTTGATGAACAATTTAAAGAAAAAAATAAAACAATTAAAACACTTACTGAAAATAACAAAGCACTTACTTTAAGAGTTAAAACTTTAAATAATAGTCTCAAAGATAAAGATAATGAAATCTCTTTCCTAAAATCTAAAATTAATAGTTTAAAAAATACAATTGAATATTGGAAAGATAAATTTGATAAATTAATTTCTTTCTTACATAGCAAACTTCACAATTGGTACGATAAAGACGATAAATATATTGATGTTGTTAATGATATGTATGAAGATGATGTTTTAGATAACGATGATATTAAAGAACTAAAATTAAGTAAAGAAAAAGATGATTTCGAGAGATAATTGTACAATCATTTATTTAATAAGAAAATTTAAAAGGAAGAGATTTCACTCTTCCTTAATTTATTTTTTTAAAACTTTGCTAACAGGTTGAACATTTAATTCTTCTTGGTATTCAAAAACTTTCTCTGAATTAATTCTTTCACATTGAGTTTTAATATCTTTTAAAAGATTTACTAATTCCAACCTTTTAAGTGCTAATGGATCAGTTATTTTTTGTAATACAACAGATTTCTTTTCATTAGTTATTTCTTCACCATTTAAAACAATTGTTGGAGCATTAATATTAATAGAATTAAAATTATCTGTTTGTAAATTAACTTTATCAATTGCAGTTAATGAACTTTTTTCGTCAGCATTAATAGTAGTTGACTTACATTCGATTTCTTTACCAACAATATTAGAATTAACAATATTTAACTCATTCGTAGCTATAAATGAAACATTAATATCTTTCTTTTGACTACCAATATTAGAATTTACCATCTCAACCTTTTTGCAAGCACCAACCCTAATATTTGATTCATAACTAATTTCATTAATTTGTTCAAGACTCGTATTTTTAATTATTAACTCATCAGCACTTATTGAAAGATTAGAGAAAATTTGTATATTTGTATTATCTAATGTACATTTGCCATCAACACTAATAAATACATTAAACATAAAATTACAATTTTTTATAATAATTTCACAATTACTACATCCATAGATATTTACGCCATATTTTGACTCAAGACCATCAATTACATAACAAATAGGTTTATCCAAATTATATGCCTTCGCAATTTTCTTTTCTTTTTCTTTACCTATGCCACGGCAAACAATAACACAACTATAACCCTTCTTTTTTACTTTCTTTTTTTTGACATAGCAAGTTATTTTTTCGTCATCTTCAACAACTTTCCCCAAATGTCCTGTAAGATATTTCTTAGCAAAAGGTCTTGTTATATTATAAAGAGTTTTCTTAAATTTATTCATATATAATCCCCCATTGAATTGTTTATTATTTTAGCACAAAAAAGAGATTTTTGCAAGTTTGTACAAACTTTATTTAAAAATTTGTCCGATTTTTTGCTAAAAAAAGGATATTTTTAATTGATAAAATAAAGAATTTACTTTCTTTTAAGCTTTAAAACTTTTGATTCACCTTTATCTATCGTTACATTTTCTTGCTTACTTAAACCTAATGTTTGATAAAATATTTCTTCCATTTTATCTGGATTATCTACCAATTCCTCTTCTTCATAAATTGATATTAATTTTTGAATAGCATCTTCAATTTTAATAAACTCTTCGTATTGAAATTTTCTTGCTCTATCAATAATATAAACTTTAAAGTTATCATTTGATTCTTCTAAACAAATATCTCCACCACCATAATCAACACATGGTCCTAGATATGGTAAATAAGCTATTGATAATTCACTTTTTAATCTTTTATAAATAATGTCATTATTTTCAATAGTAAAATACTTTCTTTCACAATCGCTGTGACCAATAATGTCATCGAATGGTTCATTTGTTATTTTTTCAATATGTATTTTTTCTTTTAGATTTTCATTAATTCTTCTTACCATAACATTCCTCTCATCAAATAGTTATTATAACATTTAATGGTTTTTTGTCAATTACTTCGTTAAAGCGTATTGATTTTTAGATAATATGGTCATATAATAAACATTAGTTTTTTGAAGGGAGAAAATTGATATGAAAGATTATTCATTAAATTATGATGATAGTAAAAAATTTATTCTATCATATAAAATTGAAAATGGAAAAATTATTGCTAAATTTGCAAATGGTGATTTATTTGTAATACCATATTCAGAAGAAAATGAAAATAAAATTATATCTAAAATGGAAGAACAAGCGAGAAATGCAAAAGTAAAAGAACCTTCACCATTCGACTTAATACTTATGATAACTCAGCCACTATGCTTACCATTTGCCATTAGAAATTTTATAAATAATGTTGACTGGTTTTATGGTATAATTCTCGGAATTATTGCATCGGGAGCAATTTGGTATCCAGCAAAAGTAATAGCGCTTGCCAAGAGAAAATCAGATATTGACAAGTTAAGGTATTTTTTAGAACATAAAGATGAATTAAATGAAAGTATTGTTAAAAGTGAAAATGCAAAATTAGGGCTTAGTGAAAAAACTATTAAACAAATAGAGTTGCAAAAAAGTGAAAACAAAGAACCATTTAACATAAATAATATTGATAATTATTCATTAAATGACTTAAAAACAATAAAGGAAAACATCGAAAGGATTGCTTCATTTGGATTTAACGAAGAACAAATTGTAGCAGAGGATACTTTAGAAGAAAAAAGTCCAGTATTAAAAAAAACATTAAATAACAAAAGATAATAGCTCATAAAAGTAGCATAAAATCATTGCTACTTTTTTAATTATTTGATAGAATGTATTTAGCGATTAGTTGTTTATCAACTTTTACTATTAGAGTTTTGAATAACCTTTGTTATTGCTCCATTTTTAAAATTAACTCGATTTACTCGAGTTTTTTTATACTCTAAAACCCACGTGTCCTAGTTTGAAAGTTCTAAAAAACTATTCTAATTTATATAAAAAATATTTTATTTTTTTTATAATACTATCTTATATTCAATAAAAAAATAAGCATAAATATGCTTAAATCTTATTTATCATTATTATTTTCTAAATAATTTTCATCAACACTTTCATCGATTTCCTGTTCTACATTTTCTTCATCAACAATTAAACTATAATCATCTAAATTGTCATCAACCGATATTTTAACTTTTGTTTCACCTACTAATTCTACTCCTAATTCTACCTCTACTTGATAATCAATTTTATTATTGTTAATATCTACTTTAATGCATTTTGGATCATTTAAACTTCTAACAATAATGGTTGAATCATTATAATCATTATTTTCATTATGCATTTTAACTACTTCATTATAATTATGTGTTTCTTTAATAACATCTGTTTTTGTATCATTATCATAACTATACCAAATATTAATATCATAACTACCTGCAATAGAGATTCGATCATTTTGTTTTACACCATTAAAATTATGATTAATTACCCAACATCCTAAAACCGTACTTGGATTATTTTTAACATCAATACTTCCTTGATGAACAAAAGTCTTTTTTCCTTTACCTAATATTGCTTTCGTAACAATTTCACGGAAACTTCCCATAAACACACTCCTCAATTTAGTTTATGCTAATAATTAATAATTGAACACAAATAATTATTATTAATAAAAAAATTAAATTTTATAGTATAATATTATTAATGAGGATATGTTTATGAAAAAGAAAAAATTCAAGATTAAATGGAAAATTGTTATAGCGGTTATTATTACTACTACTTGTCTTGCTACCTTACTATATTCATTAACGAATATTTTATTATGGCATATTGATAATAAAAATACTGATAAACAAATTAAAGAAATCTTAGAAAACACCGAAATCACTGAAGTAATTCCTGAAAATAATGAAATTACCAATGAAGAAACTTCTGAAAATACAAACGAAGAAATAGAATCTAATAAAAATTCTGATTATTGGAACTATATGAATATGAACTTAATCTATGTTGATTTTGAAGAATTAAAAGCGATTAATAATCAAGTTAAAGGATGGATTCAAGTTAATGGTACTAATATTAATTATCCTTTTGTTCAAGCAAAAGACAATAAATATTACTTAACGCATTCTTTTGATAAATCATATAATCAAGCGGGTTGGGTTTTTATGGATTACCGAAATAATATAAATGAATTAGACCGAAATACAATGCTTTATGCCCATGGGCGCGTTGATAATACAATGTTTGGAACCCTAAGAACTATCTTTAATACTAATTGGTACAAAAATAGTAATAATCATATTATTAAAACCTCAACTGAAAAAGAAAATACATTATGGCAAGTCTTTAGTTTATATCGAATAAAAACAACTAGTGATTATCTAAAAACAGAATTTAATAGTGACTCTGATTATCTTACCTTTTTAAATATGCTTAAAGATCGTAGTAAATATACTTTTAATACAACTTTAAATGAACATGATAAAATTATAACACTATCTACTTGTTATAATAAAACAGATAAAGTTGTAATGCATGCTAAATTAATTAAAACTGAAACGCGCTAAAAAAAGAAACTTCAATGTTTCTTTTTTAATTAACTTGTTTATAAACACTATCAATTATTGAATATAAATAAACATTAACATCTTTTCCTGTTTTCTTTTCAATATATTCTTTATACCCTAATAATTGTTCATTATAATGAGAATCA
>JAZULI010000190.1:0-1683 GCA_045603025.1 Bacilli bacterium | reverse complement strand
AACTATAAAAATATTTTAGATGCCTGGTATGAAGGAGCTATAACAGTAGACAATCGAGATAAAATAGAAGATAGTATCTATTGTAATGATCGAAGTGTAGGACATACAAGTGGATCATATACATATTATGGAGGATATGATAGAGCACAAGCAGGAACGCCAAGTGTAGAATGTCCAAATGCTAGTGATAGATTTACAGTAAGTAGCGGGTTATCAGATAATCCAGTAGGATTTTTAACAATAGATGAAGTAGCATTAGCAGGAAGAACTTGGAATACTGGAATGACAGATTATTTATATAATGCTTCATATTATTGGCTTGGCTCGCCGAGTCGCTTTATTGGCTCTCGTGCTAATGAGTTCACCGTGAATAATGCCTATAGTCTTAGCGACCGCAACGTCAATGGCACTTTCGGAGTTCGTCCTGCCGTTTCTTTAGAAATTAATACAAGTTATACAAGTGGCGATGGAAGTATGGAAAGACCATTCTTTGTAAGTTAAGAAATAAAAGAAGATGTAAGTGCTTGTATTTCTTGCGAAGCAACACCTGAAAGGTCGCGAGAAACCCTTCGAGCGACAGAGAAAGAGGAAAGCAAAATATAACAACAATGTTAGTAAAAGATAAAATAAAAACAAATCTCGACGAAGACGAGTGGCGAAAATTTTAAAAAAGGTTTAAATGTTTTATATACATTTAAATTAGGATTACACTATAGAAAAAACATTAAAAAAATTAATGTTACTCCTTTAGTGTTGTCTTTGTTGGGTGGGCTCGCCCAATAACTTTAAACTTAAATAATATATAATTGTAGTTTTTTAGCGGAATTTTAAATTGAGTACTAAAATTTTAACTTTTAAATGAGCGAATATTACTTTCTTTATGTATTTAGATATGTCTAAAAGATAGCATTTGCTACCTTTTTTTGATACAATAAGATAGGAAGGTGTTTATGAGAACAATATTACCAGCAGATATTTATAAAGTTTATCGTAAAGGAATTATTTTAGAGGATAAGAAACAGATTTTAACTGTTTTATATCAACCAATTATTGGGATTACGGCAGTATCTTTATATTTAACTTTATTAAATGATATTAATGCTAATTTATCGGAAAGTGATAATTTAACGCATCATCATTTAATGACTAATATGCAACTTAATTTAGATGATTTGGTTAAAGCTAGAGAAAAACTAGAAGCTATTGGTTTAATGAAGACTTATTATAAAGAAGATAATATTAATAGTTATTTATATGTTTTATATTCACCAATTTCGGCTAATGATTTTTTAAATCATCCAATCTTAAATGTTGTTTTATATAATAATGTTGGTAAAATGGAATATGAAAATATTGTTTCTAAGTTCCGAATTAACCGGTTAAATATCAAAGATTATTTAGATATTACTTGTTCATTTGATGATGTTTTTACAACGCTTAATGGTTATTCTTTTGAAAATAATGATATTGTAACTGATAAAACTCGTAAATTAGAAATTGATAGTAATATTGATCTTAATTTAATTATTAGTGGGATTCCTCGTAGAATGACTAGTGATAAATGTTTTAATAAAGAAAGTGTTAATCTAATTATTAATTTAGCATATCTTTATAAAATTGATAATTTAAATATGCAAGGATTAGTTAGAAATTCAATTAATGAAAAAGGAATGATTGATGGAA
>JAZULI010000189.1:0-2670 GCA_045603025.1 Bacilli bacterium | reverse complement strand
CATTAAAAATACAACTAAATTCACAACCTGAAATAATTTTTCCAGAATAAATTTTCGAATAATCATTATTTTTTAATTCAATATGTGCATCTACTGTATCATGATCAGTAATTGATAATATTGTTACATCAGTTTTATCTGCTTGTTTCAATAACATTTTAACGTCCCAAGTTCCATCAGAATAAGTTGTATGTGTATGCAAATCTATCATTTTATCACCACCAAAGTTAATTATATTAATATTATAATATAAAAAACAAAAAGTAGAGTAATAATTTTTTCGAACTATCCTCTACTTTTAACCATACCTATATCTTAGTAGTTTTGGTTGTTACTATAACTTCCACTAATATGGTTTAATCCATTTTGTACTAATCTCTTAGTGATTTCACCACCAACTGATCCGTTAGCACGAGAAGTTGTATCTGGTCCTAAATTTACACCAAATTCAGAAGCTATTTCATATTTCATTTTATCGATAGCTTGTTTAGCACCTGGTACTCTCATTTTAAGAGAATCTCTATTACTGTTATTCATGTAGTCACCTCCACACTAATAGAATGTGGAAATATTTATAAAACATACATTATTTTACTTGGTAAATTTTTCCTTTTTTAAAGCAAATCACTAAATTCATTATTTTCTTTTTCTAACTCATCATTTATATTTATTTTAATTATATTATCAATTGCTTCATCAATTAATTCATTATAATTAAAACTTTCTTCATATAAAAGACATTTATTAAGTTCGGGATTAATAACAGGATGTTTAGGTACAAATACAGTACAACAATCCTCATAAGGTAAAATACTAATATCATATGTATCTATTTTTTTAGCAAGATCAATTATTTCTAATTTATCAAAACAAGCGACTGGTCTAATTACAGGAATATTAGTAACATTATTAATAACTCGCATACTCGTTAAAGTTTGTGATGCTACTTGACC
The DNA here is from genome assembly GCA_045603025.1 of Bacilli bacterium. GTDB lineage: Bacteria > Bacillota_I > Bacilli_A > RF39 > UBA660 > RUG12783. The sequence goes on along the minus strand of JAZULI010000189.1, from coordinate 1,717 downwards.
AATACTTTCACCATTAATAAAAACATTAACTTTATATCTAATAACTAATTTTTCCATAATACGATACATCATTCGGCGCATAATAGTAATAGTATAAGCATTATCGATATTTTTATAAATTGCCTCTTGAATTTTCGTAAATGGGACAATATATAAATTTAAATCATTAGTATATTTTAAAAGTTTTTTTGATAAATCAATAACTTTATTCCTTGCTTCTAAACTAGTATGTGGAATCGCTTCAAAGTAAACAGCATCAATTTTAATCCCTCTTTTTAAAGCAAGATAACCACTAACAGGAGAATCAATTCCACCTGATAGCATTAATAATCCTTTGCCAAGAGTTCCAACAGGATAACCACCGGCACCTTTATATTCATTTAAATAAATATATGTATGATCACGTCTTATTTCAATATTAAAGCTAACTTCAGGATTATGAACATCTACTTTAATATTTTCTTTATTTTTTAAAATAAGACCACCTATTTTTTTACTAAATTCTGTACTTTGAATACTAAATGATTTATCACTACGTTTAGTATTAACTTTAAATGTTTTAAAATCTATATTTTTTAATATTTCTAAAATCATCTTTTCAATTTCCGAAATATCACTTTTTACTTTATAAGCGACATCATAAGCATGAATTCCAAAAACACAATTGATTTTATCTAAAATCATATCTAAATCTTTTTCCTTAAATTCAATATACATTCTAGATAAATCACTTGTAAAAGAAACTTCATAATCTTTTAACTTGTTTTTTAAATTATTATATAATGCATTAACAAAAAGTTTTCGATTACTTTTCTTAGTTGTTAATTCACCATATTTAATCATAATTATACGCTTCATTTCTATTTTTTCCATTATTTATCCTCTTATACTACGAAGTTTATTAACTTCTTCTTTAAATACTTTAACAAAATTTAATACATCTTCTTCACTTGTTAAATGTGATAAACTTATTCTAATTGATGATTTTGCTAAATCTTCATTCTTAGTTAACGTATAAACACTTAATGAAATACCTTCATCACTACTACAAGCGGTCTTTGTTGAAACAAAAATCTCTTTTTCTTCAAGTGCATGTAACAATGTCTCTGGTTTAACTCCTAAAACGCTAATGTTTAAAATATGATTTACGCAATTTTCATTACTATTTATCGAAACACCAAAATCAGCAAGTTGTTCTTTTACTTTTAAATTTAACTTTTTAACATAATTATTATTTTTTTCAAAATCACTTAATACAAGTTTTAAAGCTTTAGCCATTGATACCATTAAAGCAAGACTTGGAGTTCCACTACGATATATTGTTTGACTCTTTCCACCGTGAATAATTGGTTCTAATTCAATGTTTTTCTTTTTAATTAAACATCCAACACCTTTTAAACCATATATTTTGTGAGAAGAAAAACTAAATAAATCAACATATTCTAAATCAAGATTAGTTTTTCCTACTGCTTGTGTTCCATCTACATGAAAAATACAACGTGGATATTCTTTAATAATTTTACCTATTTCTTTTATATTTTGAATTATTCCAATTTCTGAATTAACTTGTCCAATACTGACTAAAACTGTATCTTTAGTTAACAATCTTTTTAAATCATCTAAATCCACTAAACCATCTTCATTAATTTTAACATAATTAATTTTAAAACCTTTTTGTTTTAAATAATGAACAGTTGCTAAAATACTAGAATGTTCT
>JAZULI010000188.1:0-4323 GCA_045603025.1 Bacilli bacterium | reverse complement strand
CAAATTATTTAATTCATTCTTATTAATCGAAATCTTTTTTGTCTTATAATAACTATCAATCGCTTCTCGATATAATTTGGTTACCGTATAAACATATTCTGGACTTTTCATTCTTCCTTCAATTTTTAAACTAGTAACTCCTGCTTCAATTAAATCTTTGAGGTATTCTAAAGTATTTAAATCTTTCATACTTAAAGGATATTCACCATGATTTAACTTATTATGTTCTTTATCTAATATATTATATTTTAACCTGCAACTACCAACACAACTACCACGGTTACCACTACGGTTACCAATTAAACTAGAAAAAAGACATTGTCCAGAATAACTAACACATAACGCTCCATGAGCGAATATTTCAATATCAACACCTGATTCTTCCTTAATTTTTTTTACTTCCTCAATATTAGTTTCTCTGGCTAAAACAACTCTTTTTACCCCTAGTTTTTTAGCCATAATCGCCCCATCTAAATTATGAATATGCATCTGCGTTGAAGCATGAATTTCTAAATTAGGAAAAGTTTTATGAACTAAATCAAGCATACCTAAATCTTGAATAATAATTGCATCAACATTATTTTTATGTAAAAATTCAATATATTCCATAAAATGTTTAACTTCATGTTCATAAATTAAAATATTTGTCGTTACATAAACTTTAACTCCATATAAATGAGCATAATTTATAGCTTCAACTATTTCAGAATCAGAAAAATTATTAGCAAAAGCTCTTGCCCCAAATAAAGTTCCTCCTAAGTAAACGGCATCACATCCCGCTTCAATCGCTGCATATAATGATTCCATACTTCCAGCAGGACTTAATAATTCAATCATATTATCACCTACTACTTATTATTTTTTTATTAATTTATGACTAGTTTCTAAGACACTATCTTCTAAATCATCTAAAGTATTAGCAATGGTAATTAAATCTTCTAAGGCAATTCCTTTTAAAGTTCCTAATCTAGTTATTATTCCCCTTATCATATGAACAAGATGTTTACTAAAAATATTTTTAAGATTATCATCAGGATTAACCGCTACATGCAATTGTTCAAAATCAACTAATTTAACATCATTAGTATTTATATTAACTAAAATATTTCCAGTATGAATATCGGTATATAAAATATCATTTTCTTGTAATTCCTTAAATATTTTTATTACTTTAATTCCATAATCAAAAATAGATTTTAAATCACTATTTTTATTAATTACATTATCAAATTCAAAATAATTATCATAAAAAGGTATTAGTTGACCAATAACTTTGTTTTCAATTGTAATAATACCTGTAGGAAACTCAGTTAATTTTACATTTGGTTGTTTTTCTTGTAAACTTTCAACAAGGGCGTCATCACTATAATTAATATATTTATACATCCGATAGTTTTCATATATCCTTGCACCTTTTGTATGATCAGTAGAATTCTTATATAACATAGAACCAATTTTATTATTATAAGGATTACTTAATCCATCTGACTTTAAAACAAATGTCCAACCATAATCACTTAAATCCATCACCGAAGAAAAATTTAAATTACTAATTTTTCTAATAATTCCTTTTCTATTTTGATACTCATTCATCATGCTAAAATTTACCATAATAACACCACCTAATTAACTGCCTAATTTTATCATAAAAAACCTTTTCAGTCAAGAAATTTGACTTTTTGCATAAAATATAGTATAATGTAGTACATGTGTGGTGCATTATTCTAGTCAAACAGAATATTGGAAGATGGGGCTAAAAATCCATTGATTGTGCAAAGACACTTTGTATATTCTGCTTCTTTCGCCCAGACTGGGGTGGATATGCAATTTTAGATTTAAGGAAACGTTGTAATGGCATACGACTAATTCCTTCTATCACATCGAAAAAAACGCATATGTCGTGAGTGGAGTTTTGGGATTTTAACGAATAAGTGTTAATATGAAAAAAACTTTGCAAAAACGAATAATAATATTGCTTGTTTGTTTGGGAAAACCTCTAGAGTGTTCTTACTATAAGGATTGTAGTGCGGACTAAGTGGTGATCGAGTGATTAAATTAGGTGACTGTTAATTAAATCCTTTAAACAGAAATGGCCTACGGGTAACCAAAGGTAGGATTTAGAGAAATTCGACTCGACCTAAAGCCGTAAAATTAATTTATAGTATACCATACAATTTTACCCTAAATCATAGATAAACTATGATTTTTTTATTTGACTAAAATGAAAATAATTAATATAATTAATGACATAAGGAGAAATCAAAATATGAATAACAAATCTTGGATTATTAAAGCCTTTATTTTTACTTTTTTTATTACCATAATTATTAGTGGTGCTTCAAATGCGATTGCAGAAAATAGTAATATAATTGTATTAACGATTATTACTTTATTAATTTTATTTTTAGGAATAATCTTTGATATCATTGGAACTGCTGTTTTAACCGCTAAAGAATCATCTTTTCACGCTAAAGCAGCTAATAAAATAAAAGGGGCTAAAGAATGTATTAAATTAATCAAAAATGCTAGTACTATCTCTAGTTTTTGTAATGATGTTATTGGTGATATTTGCGGAATAGTATCTGGTAGTATGGGAACAATGATTGCAATCTATATAACTAGTCAATTAGATTTTAATAAAACATTATCCGCTTTAATTATTTCATCAATTATTTCTAGTTTAACTGTTGGAGGAAAAGCTATTGGTAAAACTCTTGCTGTTAAAAAAAGTGATGATATTATTTTTATAGTTGGAAAGATTATAAGTAAGTTTAAAATAGAAAAATAAACTTATTTTTTTTATAAAAAAATTTATTAAATCTCATCATTTAATAAATTTCTAAATTCAAATAATAAATTACGTAAATCATCTTTGGTTACAAGATAGGTTTCATCATTATTAAAACTAAGACGATTATTAATTTCAACTATTTTATTTTTAACATTTGCTGTTTCTTTACTCTTATTAAGTGAAACTAACATACTTCTTGTAACCATATCATGCTCAATTGGTTTAGCATTTTTAGGTAGTTTAATATCAACTTTGATTTCTTTATTAAGATTAATAATTCGATTAATATAATATTTATTATCTTTACAAATACTCGTCTTAACATAAAAATCTTCAAATTCCAAAGAATTATCTTTAAAAATATCTTTTTGAATATCCAGTTTATTATTAACAACCTCACTTAATTCAACCTTTATTGATGTATATAAAATATCTAGTTGATATATTTCTTTTAAGATATCATATAAAAATTGTGTAATCTCATTAATTTTCATTATAACTTCATCTTTATCACTATTTTCTAATAATAAAATATTAATATTAGCATTGACTAAACTCATATTAAATGATTTATTATCCGTACTATTGGCAATAATACGGGGCATAGCAATATTTTGAAACGCTTCTTGTTCATTAATTAAAAATGGACTTTGAAAATAAATACTTAAACTATTTTCTAATTCCCCTACTTTACATATAGGATTATATTCTAACTCTTTAAACCAAAAACTTATAATTACTTGTCTTAGTTTCATAAAACCTCCAAAAAAGATTGTGTTTGACACAATCTATTCTTTATTTTTCTTCATTGGCATAAATTCCATATAACTTTCTTTTATTGTTACTTCTTTTTCTTCTTTTTTATCTTTATTTTCAAGAAGAATTAATTTACGAGGTTTAACCTTTAATAAATTTATATCTCTTTGATAATTAGCTTTTGTAATTGTTCCAAAATATACCTTATTATCTAAAATTAATTTAATATGGTCTCCCTTATTAACAATATTATTATTAGCTAAAAAGATATAATTCTTCGTATTTATTAAGACATTAACAACATCTTCAAAAATCTCTTTTTTCTCTTCTCTAATTGATACTAACGGCATAATTTGTAAAGTATCATCAATCTTCACATCATTATTTTGAATTATGTTATCTTTTTTTTTATCTTCAATATTCTCTATTTTTATATCACTATTATTATCAAAGCTTTTCGGCATAACAATATTTATAACTTCATCTTCTTCATCATCGTCATCATCAAAATTATCAAACTCTGAATTGATTGTTTTCCCAAATTTTTTATCAACATTACTACGCCTTACAACAATATAAATAACAATTGCAATAGCAATTATTGCCAAAAGTAACGCTAACATAACTAACACTAATATTTCCATATCCAACACCTAAAATTATTATAACAAAAAAAATATTAAATGAAAATACTAAATTTTAAAAAAACATCTCAATTGAGATGTTTTTTTAAAATTTAGTATTTTCATTTAATATTTTTTTTGTTATAATAATTT
>JAZULI010000187.1:0-2171 GCA_045603025.1 Bacilli bacterium | reverse complement strand
ACTTTTGAAGATTTCGACCCTTTTAAAGGGTAGCAGGTAATAATCGCTTCTGGCAAGTCGTAAGCCACTTTAGTGGGAGCTAGTATTATAGCCTTATAGGCGCAAATTAAAAACCACTAGCTATGCTAGTGGAAATTTATTGTAGATTAATCTTTTTAAATTTAAATGATTATGTTATAATATAAAATGTAAAGAAGTAAAGGGTAATGTTATGAAGAAAATATTAAATATATTTGGATGGTTTTTTAAAAATACAATCGGGAGAATAGTTGGAATTGCATTAATTACATTTATTGTTTCTTTTAGTGTATTTATATATTTAGATAATAAAGATAGTAGTATTGATACAACATATATTATTGCTAAACTTGAAGAATCAAGTGAATTAACAACGACTAAGTTAAATTATACGGGAATGAGTGAATTTCAAGATACTGGTATATCATTTATAAATAGATCTGATTTTATTATGGTATATGAAGCAACCGCTAGAATTGGTATTGATGTAAAAGAAATATTAATAAAGGCTGATGATTTTAATAAAGTAGTTTGGATTACAATGCCTAAAGCTAAAATACTAGATGTAAAAGTTGATTTAGGAACAATTAAGTATTTCGATGAAAAATTTGCCTTATTTAATGTTAATTATAAAGAAGATGCGAATAAAGCCACATTATTAGCGGAACAAAGTGCCAAAGAAGAATTGGAAAATATGGGAATTTTAGATATGGCTAATACACAGTCGGTATCACTTATTAAAAATCTTATTGAAGACTTAATTCCTAAAAATTATGAAGTTAAAGTAAAATAATAATATTAAAATGACTTAGGTCATTTTTTTGCTTTTTTATGTCAAAAAATGGTGTATAATTATAATTAGAGGAGGATGTATGGAAAAAAAGAATGAGAATAGGAATAAGAATAAGGTAATGATTATTTTATTAATAATAATCCTATTGCTTTTATTTTCGGTAGTTTATTTATTATTTTTTCATGATAGAACTTATACAATAACCTTTGATTCAAATGGTGGAACTAACATTGAAGATATAGTAGTTTCAAATGATGAAATTGTAAAACTTCCAGAACCACCGAAAAAAGAAGGATATAAATTTGTAGGATGGACTAATAAAAATGGTCAAGTTGTTACTAAAGGGACCAAAGTCAAAAAAGATTTAACTTTAAAAGCGGAATGGATAAGTAATGATGCTAAGCAGTTAACTGTTCAATTTGATACGGATGGTGGTAATATAATTGATAATATTTTGATTGAAGATGGAAAAGTAATATTATTACCAATTCCCCCAATTAAAGAAGGATATACTTTTATCGGTTGGGTTAATCAAGACGGTTATTTTATTAATGAAGGGATGACTGTAAAGAATAATATTATTTTAAAAGCAATATGGATTAAAGAAGATGCTGAAACTGTAAAAATTAAATTTAATACCGATGGTGGTAACGTAATTAAAGGAATAATATTTGAAAAGGGTAGAGGTATTATATTACCAAGTAATCCAACAAAATCGGGCTATGTTTTTACTGGTTGGGTTTCTGATAGTGGTGATTCTATAACTAAAGATACAGTTATAAATGGAAATATTACCTTAAAAGCAGTATGGAAATCATATACATGTCCAAGTGGATGTAGTCCTATTGGTGATGGCAGTAAATGCAGTAAAGAAGTAACGACACAAATGGTTAATAAAACAGGTTGTCCTAGTGGAAGTATATTATATAATACTTGGTATGGTTCAGGATCTTTTTGTATTAAACTATCAACTAAAGTTGATGCTAATTTAAGACAATGTGATACTTGGGATGCTGCTGAAGTTGATTATAAAGATGGAAATGGAAAACATTGGTGTGTTAAAACAGTTAAAAAAAATACTACTAAAGGATGTCCTAGTGGTTATACCCAAAGTGGTAATACATGTAAAAAGATAGAAACTATAAATTGTACATTAAATTAAGATGAAAATTATTAACTAAGAAGATAAAAGTTTAAATTAATAACTTTTATCTTTTTTATATTTTAACAATGTTCTTTTTTTTATCTTTTTTAATAAAATTAAATGATGATAAGAAATTTAGTTAATTATATAAAAGATGATAATTTTCAATTTAAATATATTGATAATAGTATTAATATTATTAATTACAAAGAAATA
>JAZULI010000186.1:0-3233 GCA_045603025.1 Bacilli bacterium | reverse complement strand
GATCCTGTAACTGAAATATATCCATTACTATATTCTACTTTTAAAGCGGTTTTTTCATATCCTGGTACATCAATATCAATATAATAATTATTATCTTTTAAATAAACATCACATTTCATATTACAAATATTTAAATCATTAACATCAAAAAATTCATCAATTATATATTTCCCTGGCATAGTCTTATCCTTTCACCATTATTATGTCCTTATTCGGTATTTTTATTCTTAATAAATTCTCTTAATATTTTGGTTAAAGCTCTCTTTTCTATCCTTGAAACATAACTACGAGATATTTTTAATGTTTTAGCAATCGCTTTTTGGGTTTGTTCTTTCGTATTATTTAATCCATATCGTCTTATAATTATATCTTTTTCTCTATCAGTTAAAACATTCAAATAATTATTAAGTAATTTAATATTATCTTTTGTATGTAAATCCATTAAAAAATCTGGTTTAGGAGATTTTAAAATATCAATGATCGTTATTTCATTACCTTCTTTATCATAACCAATACTTTCATTAATAGAAATATTCTTATTATTTTTATTGTTACTACGATAATACATTAATATTTCATTTTGAATACATCTAGCACAATAAGTAGTTAATTTAACTTTTTTTGATATTGAATAAGTATCAACACCTTTAATTAAACCAATGGTTCCAATACTTATTAAATCATCTTGTTCTTCTTTGTTATGATCAAATTTTTTAACAATATGGGCTACTAAGCGTAAATTATGTTCAATTAGTTTATTCCTAGCGTCTTTATCACCTTCAGACATTAATTTAAGATATCTTTCTTCCTCACTATCAGATAAAGGATCAGGAAACAAATTATTGGAATAACTGGCTGTAAAAAAGAACAAACTTTTAAATAAATCTAATAAAAAAAACATATATCACCATTTAAATATATGTTTTTCTTGTCTCTTTTTGTCAAATTATTTGATAATTTCTTGTTTTATAGTTAATATGTTATTCTTATAACAAATATGTGCTAAACTTCCATTAATAATCGTAAACATAGGTTTCATATGACCAATATTAGTATCATAAACAATATTTCCAAATAAAACCTTTTTGCAAGCCTCAAGATATGTCATTTCATCTTCTTTTTGTTTAAGTAATACTTTTCCAATTAAAAAGGTATCACTATTTTTAAAATAAGATAATTCTCTAAACTTTAATAATGTTTCATAAACTTCCAGAGGATTCATTGCATAAATATCAAAATACCAAATAATTTTTTTATCTTTATATTTTTCAATAAAATTTATGGTATTATCGTGCTTTGTTCCAATAATATCCTTTAAGACATCAAGACAACCACCAATAATAATACCTTCACTTTCAAAATCATTATTTAAAGATATTGAATCCTTATCATATGAAGATTGCGTAATTAAATTACCTTTTAATATTTCTATATTATTTAATTGATATAATTCTAATTCTTTATTACTATAACTTTTACCATTTAAACCATAAATAGTTGCTAAATCATATTTCGTTGTTAAAATATAAAGCATACTAGTAGGATCACTATATCCTTGAACTAATAATTTTTTATTTTTAATTTTTTCATATGGAATATCATCTAATATTTCAGATAAATAATCGCCACCACGGGCTATTTGTAATAATTTAATATCTTCTTTTAATAATTCTTTTAACTCTTTAATTCTTATCTCTTTTGAACTACTTACAAGATAATTACCATAGACATTATTTGTCGTAATTACCTTAAAACCTTGTTTTTCTAAATTATTAATCGCTTCTTTCATTTCTAAAATACTATCAGAACACCCACTAGATAATGCCGTTATGCCAATAGTATCATTCTTTTCTAAAAAATTAGGATAAATCATATAACCTACTTAATCTTACTAATTGGATATTTCTTTGTTAATGAAAGAACACGTTTTTTTAATTCATTTAAAACTTTCTTATCCTCACTATTAGATAATGCTAAGTAAATAATATCAGCGATTTCAAGAAAATCTTTTTCTTTTAAACCTCTAGTAGTCATTGCTGGACTTCCTATTCGAATACCACTGGCTTTAAATGGTCCTAATTGTTCATTAGGAATAGTATTTTTATTAACCGTAATATGAATTTTATCTAGTAATTTTTCCGCTTGTTTTCCAGTAATACCAAATGAATTATAAGTATCTAATAAAATCAAATGATTATCTGTTCCACCTGATACTATATGAATATTCTTATCTAAGAAATATTTAGCAAAAGCTTTAATATTTTTTACTACTTGTTGTTGATACTTTTTAAATTCTGGTTGTAAAGCTTCATAAAAACATTGGGCTTTAGCTCCAATAACATGCATTAACGGTCCGCCTTGAATACCTGGAAAAACAACTTTATTTATTTTATCAATTAAATCTTCACGATTAGTTAAAATAATTCCTCCGCGAGGACCTCTTAAAGTTTTATGCGTTGTACTAGTAACAATATCAGCATATGGAATTGGACTTTGATGAAGACCAGCCGCTACTAAACCAGCAATATGAGCCATATCAACCATTAAATAAGCTCCTACTTTATCACATATTTCTCTAAATCTTTTAAAATCAATTTCTCTTGAATACGCAGAAGCACCCGCAATTATCATTTTTGGTTTTTCTTTTAAAGCAATTTTTTCAATTTCATCATAATCAAGAATTTCTGTTTCTAAATCTACTTTATAATCAACAATTTGATAATCAATACCAGAAAAACTCATTGGATGACCATGCGTTAAATGACCACCATCAGATAAATTCATTCCCATAACCTTATCACCATGTGATAATAGAGTTCTATATACAGCCATATTAGCACTACTACCACTATGAGGTTGTACATTGGCATATTTACAATTAAATAATTTACAAATATATTCAATTGCTTTTAATTCAAAAATATCAATATATTCACAACCACCATAATAACGCTTACCACTATAACCTTCTGCATATTTATTCGTTAAAATACTCCCTTGTAATTTTAAAACATCACGTGATACATAATTTTCACTAGCAATTAATTCAATATTTTCATTTTGACGTTTTCTTTCTTTTTTTAAAGCATTTATTAAAACTTTATCCATCTTACACCTACCTTGTTTTAAGTATATCAAAAATTTTAGATTAAAAAAAGTTCCTAATAAATATTTTACACATTAGTTAAAAAATATAATTTATAATCTTTATAAAAAGCATAAGATACATCTTT
>JAZULI010000185.1:0-1563 GCA_045603025.1 Bacilli bacterium | reverse complement strand
AGAATGAATATCGATTAAAGATTCATCTGTATTTTTATTAGCATCTTTTTCGATAGTTCTTAAGATATAATCATCTTCACCAAATAAATCAACTATATCAGCATCACTAGATAAACCTAATGCTCTAAGTAAAGTTGTTACTGGTACTTTTCTTGTTCTATCGATACGACAGTAAATAACATCTCTTGCATCAGTTTCATATTCTAGCCATGTTCCACGAGTTGGTATTATTTGAGAAGTTATAATATGTTTACCATTTTTCTTATCTACTTCACGAGAATAATAAGCACTTGGTGAACGAACTAATTGTGATACTATAACACGTTCTGCTCCGTTGATTATAAATGTACCACTATCTGTCATTATAGGCATATCACCTAAATAAATTTCTTGCTCTTTAACTTCACCGGTTTCTTGGTTAAAAAGTCTTGCTTGCACTTTTATAGGTGCAGCATAAGTTGCATATCTATCTTTGCAACCTTTAATTGAGTATCTTGGCTCTTCAAAAGAATATTCTCCAAATTCTAAAGTTAAATTTCCTGTAAAGCTTTCAACAGGAAAGATATCATCGAATACTTCTTTTATTCCTTCAGTCATAAACCAATCATATGACTTTTTTTGAATTTCCAATAAATTGTTTAATTCAATTGCATTTTTAGTTTTTGCATAACTTCTTCTTTCACGGTAATCACCGAATTTTTTAACTGTATAAGCCACTTTTTCACCCCATAAACTATATTTTCTAGAAAACACATATTAAGCAGAATAATATATGCCGCCAATTTATAATTATATATCATACTTGGCAATATGTCAATAATTTTGACAATCAATTACATAAAAACCTTTGTTTTTTTCTATTAGGTTTACACTATAATATTTTTCCATATCTTTCATAGTACTTTTAGCACCTTGATCTTTATTTATCACAAATATTAAGTGTCCATCTTTTTTTAAATAATCCTTAGCTTTAATTAATATTTCATATAATATTTTCTTACCTACTCTAATAGGTGGATTGGTAATTATATAGTCATACTTTTTTTCTACATTACTATAAATATCACTTTCAAAAATATTAACATCTACACTATTTATACTAGCATTACTTCTAGCTAGTTTTAAAGCTCTTTCGTTTACATCAATCATATCAACAGTTGAATTTGTATTTGATTTAATATAGATACCAATTGGCCCATATCCACATCCAAAATCAAGTACATCACCATTAATAGTTTTAATATCTATATTTTCAAGTAAAGTTCTAGTACCAAAATCTAAACCTTTCTTAGAAAATACATTATTATCCGTTTTAAAAGTATAAAGTTTACCGCCTATTTCTGCCCTAGTAGTAACTTCCTTACTTTCTACACTTGTATTTTTATCAAAATAATAACTCATACTATTTTTCCTTAACTAATTGTTTATTATTTTTTCTTGAATAATCAATTTTTATTTGTTCTAAAATTTCTTCTATTTCTTCAGCACTATAACTGTTTTGAACCCTATCATACATAACTAAATAATCAGATAAAAGTTCTTCGCTTACTACATTTAAATCAG
>JAZULI010000184.1:0-6638 GCA_045603025.1 Bacilli bacterium | reverse complement strand
TATGTTAAAGAAAGAAAAAAAGTTAAAGATGTCTAAAAAAGAATTGTTAGAACTCTTAGTTATACAAAGAAAAAAGATTGATGAATTAGAAAATGAATTAACTAAAACAAAGGAATTATTAAATAGTAAAGAAATAATGATTAATGAAGCAGGTTCTATTGCTGAGGCTTCTCTTAAATTAAACAAAGTATTCGAAGTAGCGCAAGAGGCGGCTAATCAATATTTAGAAAATGTTAAAAAGAAAAACAATAAAAGAAATAAAAAGTAATGGAAAGTTTAAAAATGATGAATAGAATAAATAAAGAGAGTATAAAAGAAATACCAACAACGAAAGAATTAGAAAGAGAATTAAATAAAATTAAATATCAGAATAAATTTCTTAAAATATTTAAAAGTACAATGTGTGTATTAATAGTAGTTATTGCATTATCTATTTTAGTTGCAACTTTAGTTTTTCCCGTATTAGAAATTTATGGTAAATCAATGAATCCGAATTTAATTGAAGGAGATATTGCACTATGTGTTAAAAAGAATAAATTTAATCAAGGTGATATTATTGCATTTTACTACAACAATAAAATCTTAGTAAAGAGAGTTATTGCAAAGGCTTCGGATTGGATTGATGTTAAAGAAAATGGTGATATTTTTATTAATAATGAATTGTTAGATGAACCATATCTTAAGGAAAAATCATTAGGTGAAAGTGATATTGTGTTTCCTTATCAAGTACCAGAAGATTCATATTTTGTTTTAGGTGATGAACGAGATACTTCAATTGATTCTCGAAATTCTTTAATTGGTTCGATTCATAAAGATGATATAATTGGAAAAATAGTTTTTAAAGTTTGGCCTTTAAAAAGAATTGGTTTTATTAAAGATTAATTAAAAAGGAGGTGATATTTTGCAAAAAATTAGCCAAAAGATAATTAATTTTATTGGAAAAATAAAAAAATATAAATTAAGGAAGATAGTAACTGTTTTCTTGTCTTTCGTTGTTTTTTTTCTAACAATATATTTACTTATGCAAGATGGGATGACTTTAAATGATAGTGATCATTATACTTTTTATTTAAAAGATTCTTATAATTATTCTTGGAAAGATGATTTAAATAAGGAATTTAATTTAAAGTTATATTTTATGGATAATTTTGGTAATTATATTGAGGGAACTGATATAACATTAGAAATTAGTGATGATGTTTTACTTGATGATCCATACGGGTTTGGATATGTACCAATAAATGGTGAATCTACAAGAGGAAAAGATTTATTAAAGGAATTAGAATTAGATGAGTATACTCTAACAACAGGGGAAAAGTATCTTTTTGATCATGCGGAAGTATTAATAGATGGTGTTTGGCAAAAGTTTTTAAGTACTAGTGATCATTGGGATATCTGGTGTCAATCATCTAGTAGTGTAGAAGCGGCTAGTAATTATGGATGGCGTGGTAAATATGGGGATAATATTAGTTATACAATTACTAATGAAACCGAATATAAATTAGTTTATAAAAATATTCGTTATGGCATGGATAAAAGTGTTTCATCATTAGATGGTGATAGTGGTATTACTTTTAAAATGTTTGATTATGTTGGTGATAATAATGAAACTTTAGTTAATGCAAATGGTTTATATAATTATTTTTCTTTTAGAGGACTAACAGGGGATTATGCAAGTTATATTAATCCTAATACGGATGCTGATGGTTTTACGGATAACAGGGCTAAAGTATTACCTAATTTAGTAGATAATTATCCTGTTTTTGATTGCCGAGAATATTGTGAAAATAAAAGTTTAGGTTATTTATTTGGAAGTAAAACTAATGCTCTTAAAACAGAAACTATTGGAGTTTTGGAATATTTACCATCAAATACTTTATTACAAAAAGAAACACTTAATAATGTTGAATATTATTATTATGATAGTAATCGTAATGCTGTTGATTATGATATAGAAAATAATCAGTTTTTATTAAGGGATTATGTTGAACGTGGTTATAATATGTCTGGTTATCCTCTCGAGAGTGAAAGATATGAATTTATGCCATTTAATTATTGGAATGATAATGAAAAAATAAAAACAATCACTGATTCTTCTTTTACTTATAATTATGAAAAAGCTGATATTAATCATTGGTTTGGGATGACAATGGAATTTAATTTTTATATGCCCAAAAATGGAACTATTAATGGCGAAGATATGATTTTTTCCTTTTCTGGTGATGATGATGTTTGGGTTTTTGTAGACAATGTTCTAGTTTTAGATTTAGGTGGAACGCATGGAGCGGTTGATGGTAATATTAATTTTAAAACTGGTGAAGTTAAAAGTTATTTGAATTGGAATAATACCATAAGTAATGAAAATACAACAACTATTTATGATTCATATGTGAAAGCTAATGCCATTGATACAGTTTCATGGAATGATTCTAAAAATACATATGAAGATTATACCCTTCATAATGTTAAATTCTTTTATTTAGAACGGGGTGCAGGTGTTTCTAATTGTAAAATTAGATTTAATATACCAGTTCTACCATCAGGAAGTTTATCTGTTCAAAAAGCATATGAAGGAATAACTAATTATGATGATGATTATGAATTTATAATATATGATATTACTAATGATGAGAAAACAATTGTTAAAGATATTGATTATACAGTTGGTGATATGAAATATCATCTTGATTCTAGTGGAGTTTTTACTTTAAAAAAAGATCAAGTAGCAGTTTTTAAATTAACTAATTATCATGAATATTATGTTATGGAAAAGGATCCTAAGAGTCATTCGATATCTTTTAAATGTAGTCTTAATGGTAATTTATGTAGCGAAGTAAATAAAACAGATGCATTTATCATTAAACCAGATTCTTTTCATCAAGCGATATTTACTAATAAATTTAAAACATATGATTTAAAAATAACAAAAGAAGCTTATACAACTGATTTAGATGATTTTACATTTAAAGTTTTTATGGAAAATAAGGATAATTCTTTAGAAGAAATAGAATTTATTACTAAAAATGAGTATGTATTTGATAAAAATATTTTAGATTTTACTTTACAAAATGAAGAGAGTATTCTAATAAAAAATATTCCAATTGATACTAAAATTAAGTTAGAAGAAACTTTTTATGATGGATATGATCCAATGATTAAAAGTGGGGAAGTTGTTTTATCAAATAGTAATGAGTATGAATTTATAATTGATAGTGATAAAGAAATAACGGTTATTAATATTCCGGGTGTAATGTTACCTGAGACTGGTGGAAGTGGAATAAAAAATTATTTAATAGTAGGAATAATGTGCCTTTTAAGTTCTTTTTATGGGATAGGATATCTCTTAAAAAGGAAGGAAGGTGGATAAAAAAAGAAAAAAATAGTAAAAAAATAAAATAGAAAGGAAAAATATGAAATTTATTAAAAAATTATTTTTAAGTTTATTAGCCATCGGAATGTTCTTTAGTACTTTTATTACTGTATTTGCTGATAATACTGGAAGTATTCTAATTAATGGAACAGTTAATGGTAAAGTTTATGAAATTTATAAAATATTTGATTTAACTTATCAAGAAAAGAAAGTATCTTATACGATTGATACCGATTGGAAGAAATTCTTTGAAGAGGATGGAAAGGAATATATTGTTGATACTAATACTAGTAATTTAAATCAAATAACTATTGGTAGTGAAACAAAATATATTAATATTACAAGTGATAATATTGAAGAATTTACACAGAAGGCGCTCATTTATGCTTCTAATTTAGAAGGTAATGATGGAAGTGAAACGGCAACCGGTGAAAGTTTAAGTTTTTCTAATTTAGCCTTAGGTTATTATTTAGTATATCCAAAAGGAGCGACGGATATAATTGAAGGTAATGGTTCAATATGTTCAATTACTTCAACGGTTCCTGATGGAGTTGTTAATATCAAAGCTACATATCCTACAATCGAAAAAACGGTTGATGATCAAAATGCTGAAGTTGGACAATTAGTACAATTTACGGTAACTGGCTTGGTACCAGATACTACGGGATTTGATTCTTATACTTATAAAATAACTGATACAATGACGGATGGTTTAAAATTTGATTTAGAAGTAGCGGAATTTACTGTTAAATTTGGTGAAGAGAAAATTGATGTAACTCCTACTTATCAAGATAATGGTTTTGTTTTAACTTTTGATATGGTTTCATATCAAAAATATGTTGGAAAAGAAATTAAAATAACTTATAAAGCAAAAGTAGAAGAAGCAGCGGTTAATAGTAGCACAACTAAAAATAGTGTAACTTTAACTTATAGTAATGATCCTAAAACTGATGAATTAAAAACTACAACCCCTATTGAAATACCAGTATATAGTTCATTAATTAATGTAATCAAAGTTGATGCTAATAATGAAGAGGAAAGATTAGCAGGGGCTAGTTTTGTTATCCAAAATAGTGATGGTGAATATTATCAAGCCTTAGATAAAGATGGCCAAATAATTACCGATATTGATAATACCAATAATTTAACTGATGTTAATTGGGTATCATCATTTGATGAGGCGACATTATTAATAACTACGGAAACAGGAATTATAACTTTTAAAGGTGTGGAAAATGGTACTTATTATCTTGTCGAAGTCGATGCCCCATTAGGTTACAATAAATTGACGGGCCCTGTGACTTTAAAGGTTGGTTATAGTAATGAAGAAGAAACTAATTTGGCAAATGTTGCGGTAAGTCATACTGAAATAGTTAAAAATAATTCCGGAACAGCTTTACCTGAAACTGGTGGAATTGGTACTAAATTATTTATTATAATTGGGTCTTTATTAACGATAATGCCAGTGATATTCTTTGTTGTTAATAAGAGAATGATTAAAGAATCATAGAATATTAAAGTGATAGGGAAATAGTAGTTTAAGGAGAAAAAATGAAACGAAAATCTACAACTATAGTTTTGATAATTATTTTTATAATTGGAATTATAACTTTGTTCTATCCCTTTGTTAGTCAAAAATGGAATGCTAAAGTTCAATCTGAAGTAATTGAAAACTATGATGGAATTTTAGAAGAAATTAATGAAGAGGATTATGATAAAATGTTCCAGCAAGCTAATAATTATAATAAAGAATTATCAAAACTTTCGTTTCCACTATCAATGTATAAAAAATTAACAGGTTATAATAATATTTTGAATATTAATAATAAAGGTGTGATGGGTTACATTGAAATAAAAAAAATTAAAGTGGAATTACCAATTTATCATGGAATTGGTTCTAATGTTTTAAATACTTCGGTAGGACATATGGAAGGATCAAGTCTACCAGTAGGTGGGAATAATACTCATAGTGTTTTATCAGCCCATAGTGGTTTATCAACATCTAAGTTATTTACTAATTTAAATAAACTTGAAGTCGGGGATATTTTTATTATTAATATTTTAAATCGTAAGTTAACATATCAAGTTGATGAAATAAAAATAGTTGAACCTAATGATGTATCAGGATTAAATATTATCCAAGATAAAGATTATGTTACTTTAATTACTTGTACACCATATGGTATTAATACTCATCGATTATTAGTAAGAGGTAGTCGAATAGAAAATATTATTGAAAAAAAAGTTATTATAACTAGTGAAGCGGATTTAATTAATAAATTGTTAGTATCTTTGGTGATTGCTATTCCTATTCTGATAATATTAATTATTTATATTATTGTTAAACCTGCTAAAAAAGAGAGTTTGCGGAGGGTGTATGTTTAAAAAAATTATCAATATCATTCTAATTTTTATAACTTTATTATTTTCTATTAATGTTAAAGCATTATTAACTAGTGATGCTAAAGAAGAAATAGATGTTTCAAAAAAAGCAAGTCTTAAAATTAATTATCAATATGAAGATTGTGATTTTAATGATGTTTTAGTTAAAATATATAAAATCGCTTCTATTAATAATGATTTTAGTTATGAATTAAATAATGTATTTAAAGATTATCCTCTTAAAATTAATGGTTTAAAAACAAAAGAAGAATACCAGATATTAAATGAAACGTTAATATCATATATTTATGCTGATTCAATTAAAGAAGATAAAAAAGAAATAATTAAAGATAATACTATAATTTTTAAGAATTTAGATTTAGGTCTTTATTTAGTTGAAACAATGAAGTTAGAAAAAGATAAGTATACTTTAATCGTTGATTCATTTTTGATTAATATCCCTAATTTAGAGGAAGATGGAACTTGGAATTATGATGTTTCAGTATTTCCTAAAACTTATTTTTATGAACCTAACAATGAAATAAAGAGTTATAAAGTAGTTAAAAAATGGGAAGATAGTGAAATAAATATTGAAAATGTAGATATTGAAATTTATAAAAATGGTGAATTATTTGAAAAAGTGATACTAAATTCATCAAATAATTGGCTTTATGAATGGGAAGTAGATGATGATGAAAGTATTTGGCATGTAGTCGAACGGAATATTCCTAAAGGATATAAAGTATCTATTTTGAGACAAGATAATATTTTTACAATTTTAAATACTAATAATAATTATGAAGAAGAGAATCCTCAAACATTAGATAATATTAATTTATATTTGTATTTATTAATTTTTTCCATTATTAGTTTAACTATTATAATT
>JAZULI010000183.1:0-2131 GCA_045603025.1 Bacilli bacterium | reverse complement strand
AATCATTGAAATTACTGGCTTTTAGATCTCAAAAAACAATTTACATACGTTTTATATACGCTCTTTACAACGTATTTAATAACGTATGTAAAAAATAATCTTGTAAATGTTATAATAAAAAGCCCTTGATTTAAGGGCTTTACAAGTCTTATTGATTTCTTCCACAGCATTGTTTGTACTTTTTACCACTGCCACATGTTCCGCCTTTTTTAGTATTATCTGTACTATATGATACTATTTGTACCATGTGTTTTCCTAGTGTTTTCAAGGTCTGGGCACGTTTGATACTATGTGATATTATTTGTACTATTTGTACTATGTGTTTTTCATATTTTGCAAACAAATTGCAAACATTGTTTGCATTCGTTCTCCTAATTGATTATATCATATTTTAATCAAAATTTATTATTTATTTCCAATTTTTAATAATTCTTCACGTTCCAATTCTTTTATGGATTTTTCTGGTGTTGGTAGTTTTTCTGGCATAGTACCTCCAATTTTTTTAATTGTGTGTCTAACCGCTTGTCCAACAGCATGATGAGTTTTACAAGCATCTTCTTCATTATTAACTTGTTTATTTTTCAAAACTTCATCCGTTTGAGTTATTCTAAATAAATTAGCGGCTAATTCTGTACTGCCCATATAATCTAGAATATCTTCTTTATCCGGATCTATACCTTTTCTTCGAGCTATTTGTTTTGCTGACTCTCCATTATACAATCCTCTATAACCATAATCATTAAATTTTCCGTAATTAGTGACACCAGCATTTTTAGCAGTATCAAACAAATACTTATTTTTATTTTTTACATTAATCCTAGTGTATAATCTTTTTTCATCTTCTGATAATTTAGAATATTCATCTTGTGTAATTTCCATTCTTCGCGTTTGAACAGCAAAATAAGTTTGTCCCATTGCTACAGCCTTTTTTCTTGGATCAGCATTTTGAACTATCAAATAACACGCATATCTAGATAAATGATAATCTGCCACTTTCATTTTTGCTTTATTTCCAACTTCTAACACCTTCCCGGCGTCGGCAAAGTGTTCGAATACATTATTATTACTAATATTACATGCTATTTTAGCTTTATCAATTAGTTTACTAAAATTACCCCATTTTGAATATCCCAAAACTAGAATAAATTCCCTGTCTTCCCAGTATTCATTGCCTAGTTCGTCTAGATGCTTTATATCATCAAATGTTTTTTCTTTATATTCGTCTATATTATTCATTTAAACCTCCTGTAATATATATAAATTCTTTTTACATAAATATTATAACAAAATCATTTGTTTAAATCAATATCATTTGCGAACTTATGTTCTACTTTTGAATTTCCCATTTTTCTGGATAAATATATTTTATTTTATCTTGCTTAGCAACATATTTTTTCTTTATCTTTGTTCTATTAGATTTTAAATCTGGTAATGCTTGTCTACAATATTTATCTAATTCACAAAATAGATTTTGACAGTCTATTAGTTGTAATGGCCTATTACCAATTCTTTTAAAATCTAAACCTAATCTTTTAAATTCTTCATCTTGATGTTCATACATATATCTAATAATATCTTCATTACTCATTTTACCTTTATCTATAAAACATTTTTTGATACCTCTTAAAGAACCTGGTCCAGCTACAGTGAATTCATCTTCTTTCCAATCTACAGCATCACTATAATTAATATCTGTAACTAATTGATAAGCCATAAAATTTCCAATTAGTGGATAACTTTTAATTATATTAAATCCTTCTTCCATTGTTTTTGCACTTAATATTTTTATATGTGCTTTATCAATGTTAAAAATTTTATTTAATAAAGCTAAATGATTATCATGTTTTCTATCGTAACCAAATGCTTTATTAGCACAACTTATATAAGCATCATTATATATTTTTATTCCATTTGATATTGCATTTTCTAAGACTTTTGAATATTTTTTTATATCAAATGTCTCTAAAGTAATATCACTAAAATTATCTAATAATAATTCCCAAGTTGATTCTTTATTAAATAACTTAAATAAAAGTATTCTAAAAATCATATCTTCATTATTATATTTTTTTCCGTTATATATAACATTTTTTAATAAATACTGACTAACTCTATCGTTAACTCTATAACT